>NZ_JBWKJV010000008.1:227313-255559 GCF_056432045.1 Streptomyces sp. NPDC045701
CCCTTTTCCTCCTCTCCCCTCCCTCTCCTTCCCCCCTCCTTCTCCCTTCCCCCCCCCCCCCCCCCCCCCCCCCCCCCCCCCCCCCGCGCCGGTGAATCCGATTCGGCCAGAGTGCGGGGCAATGCGGCGCAACCCCTTCCGTAGAGGTTTAGACCAATGATAGTGATTGATCACCCACACGGCACGCTCGGCTACGCTGAGCGAAGGAAATTGAGGGTTGAACATGGCTGAGCCCCACACCCCCGCGGGACTTCCGCTCTACCTCCGGGTCGCCGCCGCGCTGCGCGACGACCTCACCGAGCGGCGCATCGCCCCCGGCACCCGGCTGCCGTCCGAGCGCTCGCTGGTGCACCGCTTCCGGGTGAACCGGCACACGGTCCGCAACGCGCTCCAACTCCTCCGCGACGAACGGCTGGTGGTCACCGAGCGGCGCGGCACGTTCGCGGCGGCGACCGCACCGGACGCCTCGGGCCCGGTCCTCGCGCCGGGCCTGCTGCGCTTCCCCTGCGGCACCGGCACCCCCGACGCGTCCGCCGTGACCGGCCTGGCCTGGGAACCCACGCCGACCGGCCTCGCCGAACAGCTGGGTCTGCCGCCCGGCGAGCCGTCGCTCGTGCACCGCCACCAGGTGCCGGGCGCCGGGGAGGCGCCGGTGCAGGAGGCGCTGTCCCGCTTCTCCCGGCACGCGCTCGCCGAGGTGCCCGAACTCGCCCGCTACCAACGGCCGGAGAGCCGGCCGGCGCGGCCCGACCTGCGGTTGCTGTACCACTGGATGCACCGCGCGGGGCTGCGGCTCACCCGCCGGGAGTCGATCGGCGTCGGCCCCGGCCCGATCGCCACCACGTGCCTCACCGTGCACCGGGTCGTGAGCGACCAGCACGGGCACGTGCTGGAGGTGACGGACATCCGCTTCTCCCCCGAGTCCGCCTCCTGGACCTACGAGTTCATGAGCTAGCTCAGGGGGCGTCAGACGATGCCTTCGGAGAGTTCCGCCTGTTCCCGTGCGTTCCCGTACGGGGCCGGGGTGCCGTAGGAGCGCCGGGCGACGTACCACCAGGCGGTGGCCAGGGCGAGCACCACCGCGAGCGCGATCACGGCGTAGTTCATGGTGTCGATGGTCACCGGGGACTTCTGCGGCAGGCAGAACAGGACGGTCACCACCGCCACCCACACGACCGCCGTCCAGCCGACCGGCTTGCTCCAGCGCCCCAGCGACCAGGGTCCCGGCCGGAACCGGTTGCCGGCGCGCAGCCGCAGGTAGATCGGGATCGCGTACGCGGGGGTGATGCCGATGACGTTGATGGCGGTGACCGCGCCGTAGGCGGTGGCCGAGTACAGCGACGGCACGGCGAGCACGGCCGCGACGGCGACCGACAGCCACACCGCGGGGACCGGGGTCTGCGTCCGGCCGCTGACCCTGCGCCAGAGGGCCGATCCGGGCAGCGCGTTGTCCCGGCTGAAGGCGAACACCATGCGGCTGGCCGCGGCCACCTCCGCGTTCCCGCAGAACAGCTGCGCCACGATCACCACCAGAAGCAGCGCGGTGGCGCCCCCGGAGCCGAGCGCGTCCAGCATGATCTGCGCGGGGGGCACACCGGTGGCGCTGTTCTGCGTGCCGGCGTAGTCCTGGATGGCGAAGGTCAGACCGGCGAGCAGCGCGAACCCGGCGAGCCAGGACACCCAGATGGCCCGCACGATGCCCTTGGCGGCGGAGACGGAGGCGTTGGACGTCTCCTCGGAGAGGTGGGCGGAGGCGTCGTACCCGGAGAAGGTGTACTGGGCGAGCAGCAGACCGATCGCCGCCACGTAGAGGGGGTTGGTCCAGCCGGTGTCGTTGACGAACTCGGTGAAGACGAACGAGGCGGACCGGTGCTGGTCGGGGACGATCGCCAGAGCTCCGACGATCACCGCGACACCGGTCAGGTGCCACCACACGCTGATGGAGTTGAGGACGCTGACCAGGCGTACGCCGAAGAGGTTCAGCACGGCGTGCAGCAGCAGGATGCACAGGAAGATGACGAAGGTGGAGCCGGACGTGGGCTCGAAGCCGAAGCGCAGGTTGAGGAATGCCCCGGTGAACAGCGCGGCGCCGTAGTCGATGCCGGCGATCGCGCCGAG
Source organism: Streptomyces sp. NPDC045701 (assembly GCF_056432045.1). Taxonomy (NCBI): domain Bacteria; kingdom Bacillati; phylum Actinomycetota; class Actinomycetes; order Kitasatosporales; family Streptomycetaceae; genus Streptomyces; species Streptomyces sp. NPDC045701. The sequence goes on from NZ_JBWKJV010000008.1 coordinate 229,432, forward strand.
CAGGCCGAGCAGGTTGAGCCATCCCGTGTACCAGCCCCAGCGGCGCCCGCCGAGCCGGTCGGCCATGTAGTAGAGGGCGCCGGAGGTCGGATACGCGCTGGTCACCTCGGCGAGCGCCAGGCCGACGCACAGCACGAACAGGCCGACACCGGCCCAGCCCCACATCATCACGGCCGGGCCGCCGGTGCCGAGACCGAAGCCGTAGAGGGTCATGCAGCCGGAGAGCACGGAGATGACGGAGAAGCTGATGGCGAAGTTGCCGAAGCCCCCCATGCGGCGGGCCAGGACCGGCTGGTAGCCGAGCTCCCTCAGCCGTTCCTCCTCGTCCGTGACCGGGGCCGGCTGCTCCGGACCGGCCCACAGGGTGCGGGACATGGCGCTACCTCCGAGTGGTGGGTGGGGTGTGGTGGTCAGCGGGGGGTGTGCAGGCAGCGGGCCCGGGCGCGGATGAACAGCTCCTCGGCCAGGCCCTGGTCGCCCGGGTCGCGGGTGCGGTACGCCCACGGCTGCGGCGTGTAGTAGGGGCCCAGCGCCTCGAAGACACGGGCGGCGGCGTCGAACCGGAGGGCGCCCCACAGCGCGTGCGCCAGGTGGTTGAGGTCGAGGAGCGACTCGCCGGCCGGGTCGGTGTGGTCGAACCAGGCGAGCAGGGCCCGGTCGGCGTCGCGCGTCGCGTCCTCGGCGACCCAGTGCAGATCCAGCGCCCGTTCCTGGCCCCGGTCGCGGCGGTACCGCTCGACCCGGGTGTACAGCGGCAGCGCGTGCAGCGCCGACCCGGGGGGCGCCGAGGCGGCGGCCCACTGGACGAAGTTGACCGCCTCCGGCAGGGACGCGCCGCCCGGCCGGCGGGCGTACAGGAACTGGAGCATCCGGTGGTACGCCTCGCGGTTGTGCGGGTCGCGCTTGTCGGCCTCGGCGAGCAGGCCCCACGGCCCGGGCGGCAGCATCGGACCGGGCGGCCGCACCCGGTGCTCGTCCATGGCCCGGTCGTCGTCCAGTACGGCGAGGGCCAGCAGGCACACCCAGGGCACCGGGTCGGCCGGGGCCACGCGCGCGGCGTCGCTGCACGCCTCCCAGGCGAGCCGCCACAGCTCCCCGGTGCGCGGGTGGCCCTCCCGGTGGGCGCGCAGGGAGCGTTCCACGGCGACCCTGGCGTGCATGACGGCCGCCGGGATGCTGTGGGGCTGCTCGACGCGCCAGGCCTGTACGACGTCGGAGCCGGCGGCGACCGCGGCCAGCACCTGGGTGCGCCGGGTCCACAGGGACCGGTCGGCGGTCCGGGCGGTGTCGGCCAGCAGCTGGGCCATGGACAGCCACCGGCCGGTACGCAGGTCCTGGAGCACGCCGCGCAGGGCACTGTCGTGGCCCGCCGGGTGGTACACCGGCCGGAAGTCCTGGCCGGGCATCACCCCGTCCCCGTCGGTGGGCAGGCCGGTATCGGTGTGACGGTGGTCATGGGTCCTCTGGGCGCACGGTGGGGGGTGCGGCCGGCACGCCACGGAGAGCGGTCGTACACTCCACGACTACCGGCCGTTGATCGGCGATCACTATAGGCCCAGGTGGACGGTCGTGGTCACCTTTCGACCGAGAATGGCAACCAGGCGCCTGGTAACGCACATTGATGATCCGTCAGTAACCTTCGGGCGCCGGTCACGTACCTCTCCCCCACCCCCTCCGCCCGTTCGCGTGTTTGCCTCCGCCTTCCCCCTGGTGCACGTCTCCGCGTTCCCAGCCGGTGTACGTCTCCGCCTTCCCTCCGTGCGCGAGCGGTCACGGACGGGTCTTGACGCGGGCAGCCGGTCTGGACCACGCTTCCCAGCAACGATCTTCACCGATCCGCGACGGGCCGCGCCGGCCGCGACCGGTCATGCGGCGCCCTCCGCGGCCACGGAACCAGCACGGACGGACACGAACGGACGGGAGTGGGCGATGACGGGCCCCGTACTGGCCGTCGACCAGGGCACGTCGGGCACCAAGGCCCTGGTGATCTGCCCGGAGCGCGGCGTCATCGGCTCCGCCCACTCCGCGGTGCGCCCGCGTCACCTGCCGGGCGGCCGGGTGGAGGCGGACCCGGACGAGCTGCTCGGCTCGGTGGTCGACGCCGGGCGGCGCGCGGTGGCCGCCGCCGGGGAACCGGTCGTCGCCGTGGGCCTGTCCAACCAGGGGGAGACGGTTCTCGCCTGGGACCCGGCGACCGGCGCGCCGCTGACCGACGCGATCGTCTGGCAGGACAGGCGCGCGGCGGGAATCTGCGCCGAACTCGCTCCGCACGCCGACCGGTTGCGGGAGATCACCGGACTGCCGCTCGACCCGTACTTCGCCGCCCCGAAGATGGCCTGGATCCGCCGCCACCTGACCCGCGAGGGGGTGGTGACGACCAGCGACGCCTGGCTGGTGCACCGGCTCACCGGGGAGTTCGTCACCGACGCGGCGACGGCCGGGCGCACCCAGCTGCTCGACCTGGACCGGGTCGCCTGGTCGCCGGACGCGCTGGAGACCTACGGGCTGTCCGGTGAGCGCCTGCCGCGGATCGTTGACGCGGCCGGCCCCGTGGGCACCACGCGCGCCTTCGGCACCGAGATACCGCTGACCGGCCTGCTGGTCGACCAGCAGGCGGCGCTGCTGGCCCAGGGCGCCATCGAGCCGGGCGCCGCCAAGTGCACCTACGGCACCGGGGCGTTCCTGCTCGCGCAGACCGGCGACCGTCCCCGGCGCGGCGCCTCGGGGCTGGTCAGCTGTGTGGCGTGGCGGCTCGCCGGGCGGACCTCCTACTGCCTGGACGGGCAGGTGTACACCGCCGCCTCCGCCGTGCGCTGGCTCACCGACCTCGGGGTGATCGACGGAGCCGCCGATCTCGACCGGGTGGGGTCCGCGGTCCCGGACGCGGGCGGCGTCACCTTCGTACCGGCGCTGGCCGGCCTCGCCGCCCCGTGGTGGCGCGGGGACGCGCGGGGGTCGGTGACCGGCCTCGGGCTGGACACGACGGCCGGGCACCTGGTCCGGGCCCTGTGCGAGGGCATCGCCGCCCAGGTGGTGGAGCTGGCCGGGGCGGCCGGGTCCGACCTGGGCGCCCCGCTGACGTCCCTGCGCGTCGACGGCGGCCTGACCCGTTCGGCGCTCCTCATGCAGACGCAGGCGGACCTCTCGCAACTTCCCGTGGAGGTGGCCGGTTCGCCGGACGCCACCGCGCTCGGTGCCGGCGCCCTCGCCCTGCTCGGCCTCGACCCGCTCCTGCCGCTCCGGGAGGCGGTCCCCCGGTGGCGGCCGTCCGCCGTGTACGAGCCGCGCGTCCCCGCCGACGAGGCCGCCGAGCGGATGGCGGCCTTCCGCGCGGCGGTGGACGCGCTGCCGGAGCGCGCGCCGTGACCGGTGACGCGCCGCCCGCCGAGCCGTACGACGTGGTCGTCGTCGGCGCCGGGGTGGTCGGCTCGGCCATCGCCAGGGAGCTGGCCCGCTACCCGCTGCGTATCGCCCTGGTGGACGCCGCGGACGATGTCGGCGAGGGCACGTCGAAGGCCAACACCGCGATCCTGCACACCGGATTCGACGCCGTCCCCGGTTCGCTGGAGGCCCGCCTGGTACGGGAGGGGCAGCGGCTCCTCACTCGGTACGCCGCCGAGGTGGGCATCCCGGTGGAACCGCTGGGCGCGCTGCTCGTCGCCTGGGACGAGGAGCAGCTCGCCGCGCTGCCGGGGCTGGCGCGCAAGGCCGGGGAGAACGGGTACCGCGGGGCCCGGCTGATCGGCGCCGGTGAACTGCGCGCCCGCGAACCGCACCTAGGGCCGGGGGCGCTCGGCGCGCTGGACGTGCCGGGCGAGAGCGTCATCTGCCCGTGGACCACCGTGCTCGCCTACGCCACGCAGGCCGTCCGCGCGGGGGTGGACCTGCTGCTGGGCTGCCGGGTGCGGGACGTCCGGCCGGGGCACGAGCTGGTGACGACCCGGGGCGTGCTGCGCACCCGGTACCTGGTCAACGCCGCGGGACTGTACGCCGACGAGCTGGACCGGCGGCTCGGCCACCGCGACGTCACGGTGCGACCCCGGCGCGGCCAGCTCATCGTGTTCGACGCGTTCGCCCGCGACCTGGTCCGGCACATCCTGCTGCCGGTCCCGACCGCCCTGGGCAAGGGCGTGCTGATCTCCCCCACCGTGCACGGCAAGGTGCTGCTGGGCCCCACCGCCGAGGACGTGGACGACAAGGCGGCGACCGGGTCGACGGCCGAGGGCCTGGAGTTCCTGCGGGAGAAGGGCCGGCGGATCCTGCCCGCGCTGCTGGACGAGGAGGTCACCGCCGTCTACGCGGGACTGCGGGCGGCGACCGAGCAGGACGACTACCGGATCGCCCTGCGTCCCGGACAGCGGTACGTCACCGTCGGCGGCATCAGGTCGACGGGGCTGACCGCCTCGATGGCGATCGCCGCCCATGTGGTGGACCTGCTGGCCGACGCCGGTCTGGAGCGGGGCCCCGCGCGCGCCCTGCCCGCGGTGCGGATGCCCAACCTGGGCGAGGCGTCCCCGCGTCCGTACGCCGACGCGAAGGCCATCGCCGCCGATCCGGAGTACGGCGAGATCGTGTGCTTCTGCGAGCGGGTGACGCGCGGGGAGATCCGCGACGCGCTCGCCTCGGCGGTCCCGCCCGCCTCACCGGCCGGGCTGCGGCGCCGGACCAGGGCGGGCGCCGGGCGCTGCCAGGGGTACCACTGCGGGGCGGCGGTCCGGGCGCTGTTCGAGGAGGCACGGTGACTCCGGTGCGTACGGTCGACGTGCTCGTCGTGGGGGCGGGGCCCGCCGGGCTGTCCGCCGCCGCCCGGCTGGCCGCCCTGGGCGCGGGCACGGTGGAGGTGCTGGAGCGGGACCGGGACCTGGGGGGCGTGCGGCGGTGGGCGGACGCGGCGCGGGGGGCCGGGGCGGTGCTGCGTACCGGTGTCACCGCCACCGGCTGGTCCGGCCCGCTGACGCTCGACACGACGAGCCCGTCCGGCCGCGAGCGGATCGCCGCGCGGGCGGTGGTCCTGGCCACGGGTGCCCGGGAGCGCCCGCGCGGTGCCCGGCTGGTGCCGGGCACGCGCCCGGCGGGGGTGCTGACCGGGGGCGAGCTCCGGCGGGCGGTGCACCGCCACGGGCTGGACGTCGGCACGCGCGCGGTGGTCGTGGGGACGGAACCGGACGCCGCCCGGCGGGCGGTGCGGACGCTGCGCCGGGCGGGCGTGGCGGTGGCCGCGCTGGTCACGGAGGAGCCGTGGCGTCGGCCCGGCGCGCTCACCGGGCGGTTGCCGGTGCTGGACGGTACGGCGGTCGCCGCGCTGCTGGGACGGGGGCGGTTGTCGGGTGTACGGGTGCGGCGGCGGGACGGGCGCGAGGCGACGGTGCGGTGCGACACCGTGGTGTTCACCGGCGACTGGGTCCCGGAGAACGACCTGGCGCGGTCGGGCGGGACGGCCCTGGCGCCGGGGACGCGCGGTCCGGCGGTGGACGGCGCGTTCCGTACGTCGGTCGCGGGCGTGTTCGCGGTGGGCGGTCTGCTGCACGGCGGCGAACCGACCGGTAGGGCGGTCGAGGCGGGGCGGGCCGTGGCGGCCCCGGTGCTGGCGCACCTGTCGGGCCGGGCGCCCTGGCCCGGGGCCGGCGTCCCGGTGGTGGCGGACGCGCCGCTGCGGTGGGTCGTGCCGAACCGGCTCGAGGCCGCGGGCGGGCGCTTCCTGGTGCGGGCCGCCCGGCCGTTGGTGCGGCCCGTGGTGGTGGTGAGCCAGGACGGCGCCCTGCTGCTGCGGCGGCGGGTGTGGCGCACGCTGATGCCGTCCCGTTCCCTGCCGCTGCCCGCCCGGTGGGCGGCACGGGTCGATCCGGGCGGCGGGCCGGTCCGGATCAGGGTGCTGTGAGCCCGGCGGCCCTCGCGGCGCGGCCGAGGACGTCCGTGAGCATGGCGGGGGTGAGCCGGCCGGTGAAGGTGTTGCGCTGGCTGACGTGGTAGCAGCCGAAGAGTTCCAGGTCCGGTCCCCCGTCGGCGGCGGCCAGGGTGGTGTGCGCCCCGTGCGCGAACACCGGCCGGGGCCTGGGCACCGTCCAGCCGCCCGCGGCCAGGGCGGGCAGGGCGGCCTGCCAGCCGAAGGCGCCCAGGACGACGACGGCACGCACGGTGGGGCGCAGCAGCCGCAGTTCGCCGGTCAGCCAGGGGCGGCACGTGTCGCGTTCGGCGGGCGTGGGTTTGTTGGCGGGCGGGGCGCAGTGGACCGGGGCGGTGACGCGCACCCCGTACAGGAGCAGGCCGTCGTGGACGTCGGTGGCGTCCGGCTGGTTGGCGAGCCCCACCTGGTGCAGCGCGGCGTAGAGGACGTCGCCGGAGCGGTCGCCGGTGAACATGCGGCCGGTGCGGTTGCCGCCGTGGGCGGCGGGGGCGAGGCCGATGACCAGGAGCCGGGCGTCCTCGGGGCCGAAGCCGGGTACGGGCCTGGCCCAGTAGTCCCAGCCGGTGTACGCCCTACGCCCCTCGCGGGCCACCTGTTCCCGCCAGGCGACCAGCCGGGGGCAGGCGCGGCAGTGCGTGACGCGCTCGTCGAGCACGGGCACCGACCTGGCGCCGGCGGCCTCCCGCCCGGGGTGGCCGGGGTCGTGGGTCCGGCTGTCGCCGGACCCCTCGGACACGGACATGTGACCTCCCGCTCCTCGCTCGGGGTGATCGTTCCCCGTACCGACGCTAACGCGCGGGCCGCTGGGCAGGCTCCCGGGCATGACGGTGAAGCGAAGCGCGGGTCTGCTGTTGTTCCGTACCTCGGGCGGGGAGCTGGAGGTGCTCATCGCCCACATGGGCGGTCCGCTGTGGACGTCCCGCGACGCGGGGGCGTGGTCGGTCCCGAAGGGCGAGTACGGGGCGGACGAGACGCCCGAGGCGGCGGCGCGGCGCGAGTTCGTGGAGGAGCTGGGCCTGCCGGTGCCGGACGGCGAACTCGTGCCGCTCGGCGAGACGCGGCAGGCCGGCGGCAAGATCGTCACCGTGTGGGCGGTGGAGGCCGACCTGGATCCGGCGGCGGTGGTGCCCGGCACGTTCAGCATGGAGTGGCCGCGCGGATCGGGGCGGACGCGGGAGTTCCCCGAGGTCGACCGGGTGGCGTGGATGACCCCGGCGGAGGCGGCGCCCCGGCTCGTCGGGGGGCAGCGGGTGTTCCTGGAGCGGCTGGCCGAGTACGTCCGCGGGCGGGACGAGGGCTGATTGTCAGTGGGGTGCGCGAGAGTGTACGGCGGGGACCCACACAACCGGTCGACAGGGAGCGAGAGATGACCACCACCCTGACCTTGAGCGAGCGCGCCGCCGTCCAGGCCTACATACGGCTGTTGGAGGCGACGCAGGCGGTGCTCACCGACCCGGCGCTCGCTCCGATGGCGGGCGTGTACCTGTCGTCGCCGATGGCGGAGGCCGACGAGGCGCTGCGCCGCGCCGGGCTGACGGGCAATGAGGCGCGGCTGCTGCGGATGGTGTCCGCGCTGCGCTCACCGGGCGGTGCCGCCGCCTCGTAGCCGTACGGGCAGGGTGCGCACGCTGTTGCCGACGAAGCTCGGGACGCGCGGCAACCGCGCCTCGGGGACGGCGAGGTCGAGGTCCGGGAAGCGGGTGAAGAGCCGCTCCAGGGCGATGGTGGCCTCCAGCCGGGCGAGCGGGGCGCCCAGGCAGTAGTGCGGTCCGTGGCCGAGTGAGAGGTGGCGGGTGGCGGTGGTGCGCGCGGTGCGGGTGACGTCGAACCGCTCGGCGTCGGGCCCGTGGGCGGCCCGGTCGCGGCCGGCGGCCGAGTAACCGGCCAGTACGGGGGTGCCCGCGGGGATCGGCGTGCCGTCGAGGACGAGGTCGCGCGTGGGGTAGCGGAAGGGGAAGTGGCTGACGGGGCTGTCCCAGCGCAGGGTCTCCTCGACCACGTCGCCCCAGCCGGCGCCGCCGTCGACGACCAGGCGGAGCTGGTCGCGGTGGGCGCACAGGGCGCGGACCGCGTTGGTGATGAGGTTGAGCGTGGTCTCGTGCCCGGCGACGACCATCAGGAGCAGGGTGCCGATGAGTTCCGGCTCACCGAGCCGGTCGCCGTCCGCCTCTCGGGCGGCGATCAGGGCGCTGGTCAGGTCGTCGCCTGGGTCGGCCCGCCGGGCCGCCACGACGGCGCCGAGGGTTTCGGTCATCTCCCGGTTCGCGGCCATCGCCTCCTCGGGGCCGATGTCGGTGGAGACGAGCCGGCTGGACAGCCGGTGCAGCCGGTCGTGGTGTCCGGCCGGCACTCCGAGCAGTTCGCAGATGGTGCCCAGGGGCAGCGGCAGGGCGAAGTGGCGGCGCAGGTCGGCGACGCCGTCGCCGGTCCGCCCGGCCTCCTCCAGCCCGTCGAGGAGCCGGGCGGTCAGCGCCTCGACGCGGGGCCGCAGTTCCGCCACGCGCCCCGCGGTGAAGGCCTGGCCGACGAGCGAGCGCAGCCGCCGGTGGTCGGCGCCGTCGGCGGTGGTCATGCCCTGGACGGTGGCGAAGGTGCGCAGGGGCCAGCCGTCGGGTATCAGCCCGTCCCTCAGGGCGGCGAAGTGCTCGGCGCCCTTGGCCACGTGCGGGTGCGTGAGGAACCGCTTCAGCGCCTCGTGGCCGAGCACGGCCATGCCGGGTACGCCGCCGGGGAGGACGACGGGCGCGACGGTGCCCTCGGCGAGGAGCCGCGCGTTCGCCGCGTGCGGGCAGCCACCGGCGGGGTCCATGCGGTGCGGTCGTGCGGCGCTCATGAGCGGTCTCCCGTCCTTCTGACGTCTCCGTGCCGGTCCGTCCGTCCTCGAAGTCCCCGGAGTGCCCTCCTCCGAGCGGTCGTCGTCAGCCCTCCACCCAGCCGTGCGAGCGGGCCAGTTCGGCGACCCGGGTGCGCACCCGCTTGAGCTGGGCGGTGGTCAGCGTGCCGTCGGCGTCGATGAGGACCTCGGTCAGCTCGGCCTGGAACTCCGCGCCGGTCAGCACGTCGAGGGTGTCGTCGTCGGGGTCGTCGCCGCGTGGCACCGGAGCGGTGTCGGGCACCTGGCGGCGGGAGGGCTGGTGGACGAGGCGGATCTCGGAGGCCTTGGGGCCCTTGTCGCCCATCTCCAGGTGGAACTCGACCTCGCGGCCCGCCTGGTACAGGTACTTGTCGTCCACCAGGTCGTTCGCGTGCATGAAGACGTCCTCGCCCCCTTCCCGGGGGACGATGAAGCCGTAGCCGCGGACCTCGTCGAACCGCAGGATCTTGCCCATCATCAGCACAGCCGTACCTCCACGCCCACACCACAGCTCATCCACCCGAAGCGCCCCCTGGGGCCCGCCGGCTCGGCGGTGAATCTACCGCCGTTCACCCTCCCCCCGCAGCGTCCCCGCTGGGGCCGTCCGGTGTGCCCGGGCGTACCACAGCAGCATCAGCGGCGGCAGGAGCAGCTCCACCCCGATGAAGGCGCTGTGCATGGGGTGCGGCGCGCCCACGTCGAGGTACGAGACGCCACGGGCGATCCCTCCGAGGAACACGGCGCCGAACGCCACCCGGAAGGCGGCGGCGTGCTCCGCCGGACGCCGGGCGACGGCCAGCAGGACGACACCGAGGGCGCACCAGAGCCCGGCGAAGAACCGGTAGTTGCTGTCCACCGTTGGGCTCACCTCGGGGTCGCCGGGCAGCAGGGAGGGCCCGACGGCGATCTCCAGCACGCCGGTGAACAGCACGAACAGCGCGAGCAGGACGAGCACCCACCGCAGGCCGCGACGTGACGACATGACCGCACCTCATTTTCCCACTGTGCCACCGTCCATCGGGTGACCGGTTTCCATCGTCGGCCGGAGCGGTCCCGGACGGAAGCGCGGAACGATGCGCCGTTCCGCCTGATTGATACCGTCGGGGGCATGAGTGGTGAGCCGGGCGGGTCCGATCCGAGCGTGCACCAGTTGCGGCTGCTGCTCGTGCTGGCCGAGGAGTTGCACTTCGGCCGGGCGGCCGGGCGCGTCTACATCAGCCAGCCGGCGTTCAGCCGCCAGATCCGCCGGCTGGAGGACCAGCTGGGTGTCGTCCTGGTGGAACGCTCGACCAGACGTGTGCGGCTGACCGCGGCCGGAGAGGCCCTGCTCCCCCGGGTACGGGCCCTGGTGGGGGCCGCCGACGAACTGCGCGAGGCCGTCCGGACGCGGGCGCGGACGCTCGCGGGCCGGGTGGTCCTCGGCTGTTACATCACCGCCCTCCCTTTCATCACCGCGCTGGCCGGGAGGCTGCGGGAGCGCCATCCGGGCCTGGAGGTGCTGCTGCGGGAGGTGGACTTCGCCGAGCAGACCGCCGCTCTGCTGGACGGCCGGGTGGACGCCGTCCTGGCGTACGGCCCGATGCCGCCGGGGATCCAGACGCTCGCGCTGGCGACGGAGCGGCAGGTGGTGTGTCTGTGGGAGGAGCACCCGCTGGCCGGCCGGGCGTCCGTGTCGCTCGCGGAGCTGGCGGACTGGCCCGTCGTCGGGTCGGCGGCCGGGGTGGCCCGGGTGTGGCGGGACTTCTGGGCGGCCGACCCGCGCCCGGACGGGGCGCCGGTCGCGTACACCGGGCATACGGCGACGACGTTCGAGGCGGGGATGTCGGCGGTCATCCAGGGGCGCGGCGTCCGTTTCGTGTCGGCCAGTTGCCGCGAGCTGTTCCCCCGGCCGGGCATCCGCTACGTCGACGTGTCGGACGCGCCCGCGTGCACGGCGGTGCTCGCCTGGTCGTCCGCCCGCCGCGACACACCGGAGGTCGCCGCGCTGCGTGGCGCGGTGGGCGGCATGGTGGGGGTGGGAGGGACCGACCCGAACCCTCGCTGGTGGCACACCGGGCACACCGAGTCCTAAGGGGATTGACATGCCGATGATGCGCCGGGCACGTGTGTCCGACCACCGCACGCTCGTCGAATGCGCGCACAGGTGGTGCGGCGGGACGCCCACCGCGGCCACCGGGCTCCGCGAGCCGTCGCCGCCGCTGCCGAGGCTGTTCCTCCAGTCCTTCGCGGGCACGAGCCTGGTCGCCGAGGACAGCACCGGGGTCAAGGCGTTCCTGGTCGGGCTCCATTCGGCCGACAACGAGGAGGACGCCCACATCCATTTCGTCGTGGTCGATCCGGTGCTGCGCGGGCGGGGCCTGGCGCGCGGCCTGTACACGGCTTTCCTCGAGCGGGCCGCCGAGGCCGGGCGGCGGGAGGTGCGGGCGGTGGCGGCGCCGGGGAACGCGCGGGCGATCGCGTTCCACCGGGCACTGGGGTTCAGCGTGGTGGGCGGCGACGACGAGGTGGAGGGGGTTCCGGTCCACCGTGACTACGACGGTCCGGGTGAGGACCGGGTCTGCTTCCGCAGGACGATCGGGGCCCGGCGGGTATGAGCGGGCGGGCCCGGGGTGTCCCGGTCCCGCCGCGACGGACCGGGCGGGCACGGGGTGCCGGGTGTGCCCGCGCCGAGCACCCGGCACCCGCCCGCGTCCGCATGGCCGATCTCCGCGACGGCGCGCCCTCCGTGTCATACGATCACGCCCGGCGGCTGCGTCACCCGGCGTCACCCCCGGCGCCTCCCGAAGGCCGCCCACGCGCCCATGGAGGTCAACCGTGACGAGGACTGCCGGCGGCAGGCGACGCGCCCCCCGCACCCGTACCGCCTTCACCGCCGGTGCCGCGGCGGCCGGACTGCTGTTCACCGCCACCGGTTGCGGAAACGGCGACGAGGGACCCGGCGAGGCGGCGGGCGGGGTGCCCGTGGTGGAGAAGGGCAAGCTCACGACGTGCACCCACCTGCCGTACCCGCCGTTCCAGTTCGAACAGGACGGCAAGATCGTCGGTTTCGACGTGGCGCTGGTCGACCTGGTGGCGAAGAGGCTCGACGTCCAACAGGAGATCCTCGACACGCCGTTCGAGAACTTCAAGACCGGTGCGTTCCTCAATTCCGGCGAGTGCGACCTGGCCGCCGCCGGAATGACGATCACCGCGGACCGCAAGAAGAACGTCGACTTCTCCGTCCCCTACTTCGACGCCACCCAGGCCCTGTTCGCCAGCAAGAAGAGCGGCGTGACCACCCTCGCCGAGGTGAAGGCGAGGAAGCTGAAGCTCGGTGCCCAGGCCGAGACCACCGGCGAGAGCTATGCCACGAGCCAGGGCTTCGACCCGGTGGCGTTCGAGAGCTCCGACGCCGTGCTGAACGGCCTGCGCACCGGCCAGGTCGACGCCGTCGTCATCGACTACCCGGTCGTGCAGGGCTGGCTGAAGGACAAGGCCAACGCCGACGCCTTCGCCCTCGGGCAGAACATCGAGACCGGTGAGCAGTACGGCTTCTCGGTGAAGAAGGGCAACGACAAGCTGCGCGCCGTGATCGACAAGGCGATCACCGACGCCAAGGCCGACGGCACGTACAACAAGATCTACGAGCAGTGGATCGGCCCCCTGCCCAAGGCCCGGTCGTGACCTCACGGCTGACCAGGCGCCAGCGGCGGCGGATCTCGCGGGGCGTCCAGTACGCGGTGTTCGTCGCCGTCATCGTCGTGATCGCCGTCCTCGCCGACTGGGACCGGCTGCAGAACCAGTTCGCGCAGGCCGATCTGGCCGAGCGGCTCTTCCCCGACATCATCACCACCGCCCTGCGCAACACGGTGGTGTACACCCTCTCCGGCTTCGCCTTCGGTCTCGTCCTGGGGCTGGTGGTCGCCCTGATGCGGCTGTCGTCGGTGGCGCCCTACCGGTGGGCCGCGAGCGTCTACATCGAGATCTTCCGCGGCCTGCCCGCCCTGCTGATCTTCATCTTCGTCGGGGTCGCCGTACCGCTCGCGTTCCCCGGTACGGAGATCCCCGGCGGGACGTACGGCAAGGTCGCCCTCGGTCTCGGGCTGGTGGCCGCGGCGTACATGGCGGAGACGATCCGGGCGGGCATCCAGGCCGTGCCGAAGGGCCAGATGGAGGCGGCCAGATCGCTGGGCTTCTCGCACGCCCGCGCCATGGTGTCGGTGATCCTCCCGCAGGCGTACCGGATCATCATCCCGCCGCTCACCAACGAACTGGTGCTGCTGTTCAAGGACTCCTCGCTGGTGCTGTTCCTGGGGGTGACGCTGAACGAGCGGGAACTGACCAAGTTCGGCAGGGACCTGGCCAGCCAGACCGCGAACTCCACACCCATCCTCGTCGCCGGTCTGTGCTACCTGCTGGTGACGATTCCGCTGAGCTTCGTGGTGCGCCGCCTCGAGGCCCGTGCCGCCAGGGCCAAGTGAGGACCCCGATGCCGACACCGAACGAGATCGAGATCCGCGGCCTGTACAAGTCCTTCGGCGACAACGAGGTGCTGCGCGGCATCGACCTGGAGGTCGCCACCGGCGAGGTGGTGTGCGTCATCGGGCCGTCCGGCTCCGGCAAGTCGACGCTGCTGCGCTGTGTGAACCTGCTGGAGGAGCCGACCCGGGGCCAGGTGTTCGTGGGCGGTACGGAGGTCACGGACCTGGACGTCGACATCGACGCGGTGCGCCGCCGGATCGGCATGGTGTTCCAGCAGTTCAACCTCTTCCCGCACGTGACGGTGACCGAGAACCTCACCTTGCCGCAGCGGCGGGTGCTCGGGCGCGCCAAGACGCACGCGGCGAAGGTCGCCCGGGACAACCTGGAGCGGGTGGGCCTGGCGGACAAGGCGGACGCGTACCCGGCGCAGCTGTCGGGCGGGCAGCAGCAGCGGGTGGCGATCGCGCGGGCGCTGGCGATGGGCCCGGAGGTGATGCTGTTCGACGAGCCGACGTCGGCGCTCGACCCCGAACTGGTCGGCGACGTGCTGGCCGTCATGCGGATGCTGGCGGCCGAGGGCATGACGATGATGGTCGTCACCCACGAGATGAGCTTCGCCCGGGAGGTCGCCGACCGGGTGGTGTTCATGGACGACGGCCGGATCGTCGAGGAGGGCCCGGCCGCCCAGGTCGTCGGCGAGCCGCGGCACGAACGCACCCGGCATTTCCTGACCCGTATCCTCGACCCGGCCGCCGCCGAACCACCCGGCCCGGACCAGGCCGGCTAGGCCGTACGCCGGGTCCTGGCGAGCAGGATCAGCGACGCGACGGCGGCGAAGGCGCACCAGGTGGAGACGAACTCGGTGCGCCACAGCACCAGGCACAGCGCCGCCCCGGCCGCGATCACCGCGCCGAGCAGCCGCAGCGCCCGGTCGGCCGCCAGGAGCAGCGCGCCGACCGTGGCCAGCAGGTAGCCGCCGACGAGCAGCGGCGCGTACGGCAGGTCGAGCACGTAGCCGATGGTGCGGCCCCGGATGTGGGCCGTCACCGGTCCGGTGGCGAGACGGTGGGCGAGTGCCGCGGCCGTCGCGAGCCCGGCGGCGGCCGGGACGGCGAGGCGGGCGCGCCGCCCGGGCGGGGTGACCAGCAGGACGCCGGCCGGCACCCACACGGGCAGCAGCGGCAGCGCGATGACGGCCCAGGCCAGGGTCGCGGGGCCGCTCCCGCCGCCGGCCTCCCAGACGGCGGCCTCGACGACCTGGTGGGCGCCCAGCAGCAACGGCAGGGCGGCGAGGGGGAGTTCGCGCGGGTCCCGGGCGCGTACCACGCAGACGGCGCCGACCGTGGCGATGACGGTGCCGGCCGCGAGATCGGCCGTCGCGTTCCAGCACATGCGGGTAGCGTACGGGGCCAGACGCAGGACGGCCGGGAGGAGATCCCTTGTCAACGCTTCAGGTGTCGCGAGCCACGCCGGAGGACTGGTCGGTGGTGCGGGAATGGGCCGTGGCGGAGGGCTGGAACCCCGGGATCGGGGACGGGCCGAGCTTCTTCGCGCAGGACCCCGGCGGGTTCTTCCTCGGCAGGCTGGACGGCGAACGCGAGCCCGTTTCGGCCATCTCCGTCGTCAACTACAGCGAGACGTACGCCTTCCTCGGCTTCTACCTGGTGCGCCCCGACCGGCGCGGTCTGGGGCACGGTCTGGCCACCTGGCGGGCGGCCCTGGCGCACGCGGGTGACCGCACGGTCGGGCTCGACGGGGTGCCCGCGCAGCAGGACAACTACCGTCGCTCGGGCTTCGCCCTGGCGCACCGCTCGGCGCGCTACGTGGGGACGGTGACGGGGCGCGCTCCGGCGGCGGGCGTGGTGCCGGCCGCCGAGGTGGGGCTCGCCGCCATCGCCGCGTACGACGCCGGGTGCTACCCGGCCGAGCGGCCCCGGTTCCTGGAGCGGTGGCTGGACGCGCCGGGCCACCTGGCGCTGGCGCGGGTGGTGGACGGACGCGTGACGGGCTACGGGGTGATCCGTCCGGCGCACGAGGAGGCCCGGGTGGGTCCGCTGTTC
Source organism: Streptomyces sp. NPDC045701 (assembly GCF_056432045.1). Taxonomy (NCBI): domain Bacteria; kingdom Bacillati; phylum Actinomycetota; class Actinomycetes; order Kitasatosporales; family Streptomycetaceae; genus Streptomyces; species Streptomyces sp. NPDC045701. Next base: position 244,712 of record NZ_JBWKJV010000008.1, read on the forward strand.
GCCGACTCGCCGGGGGACGCGGAGGCGTTGCTGGACGCGCTCGTGGACGGATCCGGGGCGGACCGGGTCGCCGTCGACGTACCGGAGTCGAACCCGGCCGCCGTGCGGCTGGCCGAGGCGCGGGGGCTGGTGCCGACGTTCGCGACGGCACGCATGTACACCGGGCCGGTCCGTCCGTTCGCCGGGGACCGGGTCTTCGGCATCACCACCCTGGAGCTGGGCTGAGTCACGTCCCGGTGCCGTACTGCTCGGCCTGGAGGAGGTACATGCGCCGGTAGCGGGAGTCCGGCCGGTCCATCAGCTCCTCGTGGGAGCCCGACTCGACGAGCCGGCCCTGGTGGAGGACGTGGATGACGTCGGCGGACCGGATGCCTGCCATGCGGTGGCTGACGAGCACGACGGTCCGTCCCTCGGCGGCGAGGGCGCGGATGCGGCGGAAGGACTCGATCTCCGCCTCGGGGTCCAGGGCGGAGGTCGGCTCGTCGGCGATCACGAGGGGGGCCTCGCGGTAGCGCAGGCGGGCCTGGCCGACCGTCTGCCACTGGCCTCCGGAGAGTTCCGAGCCGTGCCGGAACTGCCGGGCGAGCAGGGTGTCGTAGCCGCGCGGCAGGGTGGTGCCGAGCCGGTCGGCGCCCGAGTAGGCGGCGGCCCGCTCGACGCGGCCCGTGTCCGGGGGTGTGTCGGGCTGTCCGATGCGGATGTTGGTGTGCAGGGTGAAGGGCCAGCGCTGGAAGTCCTGGTCGAGGACACCGACGTGGCGGAAGACGTCCAGCCGGTCGGCCTCGGCGAGGTCGGTGTCCCCCCACAGGACGCGGCCGTCCACCGGACGGTGCAGCCCCGCGAGGATCTTCACGAGGGTGGACTTGCCCGACCCGTTCGCGCCGACCAGGGCGACGACCGAGCCGGCGGTGATGGTCAGGGACACGCCGCTCAGCGCGGGTTCGTCGCGATCGGGGTAGCGGAAGCTCACGTTCTCGAAGGTGATCTTCTCGGGGAAGTCCGGGACGGGTGTGCCCCCGGTGGGAATGGCCCGCTTCTCGGCCTCCGCGGTGAACCGGTCCAGGTCGCGGACGTACAGGGACTCCTCGTGGAGGGTGTTGATGTGCGTGATGAGGGCGCTGAGGCTGGCGGACCCGGTGCGTACCGCGAGGGCGGCGGTGCCGGCCATGGCGATGTCCATGCGGCCCGTGACCAGCAGGACCCCGAGGGCGGCGTAGGTGAGGAGGGCGGCCGCGCCCGAGAACGCCGCCGCCAGCAGCTCGGTGACGGCGCGTCCGTCGGCGAGGCGGGTCTGCTCGGCCTCGGAGGTCTCCGCCATGTCGTGGAACCGGTCCAGGAGGTAGCGGCCGACCTGGTGGACGCGGACCTCCTGCGCGGCTTCCCGGCTGGTGATGAGGTTGTTGACCAGGCGGGCGGCTCGTTCGTGCTCGATCCAGTTCATACGGGAGGCGTAGCGGCGCTGCGCCACGTGCATGGCTCCCCAGCCACGAGGCAGGGTGATCAGCACCAGCAGCGGCAGGAGCGCCGGGTGCAGCACGGTGAGGACGCCGGCCGCGGCGACGATGGTGAAGATTCCGTTGACGGCGCCGACACAGGCGCCGATCAGATTCCGGGCGGCCAGCGCGCCGAACTGGGCGGAGTCCAGGAGCTTGCGGAAGGCGCCGTCCTCGACGGCTTCGAGTTCCGCGCTCGCGGCCCGGTGCAGGTACTTCTCGGTGGCGAGCCGCTCGACCTTGGGCTCCAGGCGGCCGGTGCCGGCGGTGGACAGGCTGGCGAGCACCGCGTTGACGACGGCGAGCACTCCGGCGGCGATCAGCGCGGGGAGGGCCGTGCGGAGGCGTTCGACGGTGGTGCCGGTGGCGAAGAGCGCCTGTAGGACCTGGTTCGTCAGGAGCAGCCCCAGCGCCTGGGCGACGCCCTGGCCGATCTCGGTGAGGCCGACGGTCAGCAGTGCGCGCCGGTCCGCCTCCCAGGCGATCCGCAGGGTGCCGCCGACGAGGTGGGGCAGGGCCCGTACGGCGGACAGGGGCTTGAGGTCGAGCATGGCGTACTCGTGCGTGACCCAGCCGAGGTCGTAGCGCAGGGCGCCGCCGAACAGTTCGCGCTCGCTCTCGGAGATGGGCGGCTGCGCCCGCTTGGTTCGCCGGAACAGCTTCTTCTCACGCACGATGCCCACCCCCGGATGCCGCGGCGCCCTTGCCGTCGCAGCACCGCTCCCCCGCCGCCGATCGGGTGAAACGTCCCCGTGTGGGGCGGGCGCGTCGCGATCCGCATGCAGCCGATGATCCTATTTTCACCGTTATGCGAATGACGGGACTGGCCGTGCTTCCGGCCGTGCTGTGCGGGTTGTGCGCGATGAGCCCCGGCGTCGCGGACTCCCCGCCCGAGGGGCACGGAACGCCGCGGGCGGACCGCGCGGTCGGTGCCCATGGGGTGCGGGTGGCGGCGCACGAGGCACGGGGGGTGCAGGGGGCGCGGCAGGTCGCCGGGCGGGGTGCGCTCGGCGAGCGGGCCGTCCCCGGGGAGCGGGGCGGGCCGGGAGACCGCGGGGAGCCCGGCGCTTTCGGGGAGCGCGGGGCGGACGGGGAACGCAGGGCGTACGGGGAGCGCGATGCCTTTCGGGTGCGCCGTACGCCCGGTACCGACGGGGCCTCCGGTGTGCCAGGGGCGACGCGTGCGGCCGGCGCGCCGTGGGCGTCCGGGGCCCGGGGGGCTTCCGGTGCTCTGGAGGTGTCCGGTGCGCACGAGACGCTCTACCTGACCGGCAACCCGATGGCCGCGCACCACGGCTTCGGCGTCGTGACGTGGCGGGACGCGCTGCTGGCCGGCACCGGCGCCGCCACGCCCGTCGCGGTGGGCGGCGACCTGACCCTCGGTTCGCGGTTCGGTATCGCGCCGCACCGCGCGGGCGGCTACACGGCACCCGGTGACGCCCGGCCCACCGGCCTCCTGGTGAACGGCACGCTCGACCTCCCCGGCAGCGCGGCGGACGCGGTCCTGCGGGTGAGCGGCGACCGCTACGTCAAGATCGGCGACCTGACCGGCACCGCCGCCCGGGCCACCGGCATGGACGGCGCGCCGGTGAAGACCCGCCTGGTGGCCGCCCGGGCCGGCTACGGCACGACACCGCGCGTCGAGCTGACCACCGCCCAGCCGCCCGCGTCGGTGGGCCCCGCACGGGGCCCCTTCGACTTCGGCGCCCTGTTCGCCGGCCACCGGCGGCACGCCGACGCCCTGGCCCGCTGCCCGGCCACGGTGGCCCCTCAGGGCACCCACGCAGGCGGCACCGCGGTGCGGATCCGGCTCGCCGACGACCGTACGAACGTCCTGCGGCTGACCGGCGCACAGCTCGCCGACGTCCAGGAGCTGGAGTTCGAGAACCGGCCCACGGCGGCCCGGCCCCTCGTGGTCGTGGTCGACACCACCGCCGAGGGCGGCACGCTGTCCTGGCGGACGCCGAGGACGACGGGCCTCGGCGGCGACGACGCGCCCTACGTCCTGTGGAACTTCGCCGACGCCACGGACCTGACCCTCACGGGCGGAGACACCCTGCGGGGTTCGGTATACGCACCGCGCGCCGGGCTCACCGACCGGAGCCCCGCCGACATCGAGGGCGACGTCGTGGTCCGCTCGCTCCGGGCGGACCGGCACGCGGGCGGGATCCGCAGCGCCCCGTTCGCGGCGGAGCCGGAGTGCGGCGCGACCATGCCGCCCGCCCCCGGACCGTCACCGGACCGCGCGGCGGTCCCGGGGGCGGTCCGGGTGGCGGAGGCGGAGCCGGAGCCGGGCCCGGAGGCGAAGCCGGGCACGGAGCCGGACCCGGCGGGGGAGCCGGGCGGGGATGCGGTGGCGGGGGTGGGGGTGGGCCCGGAGGCGGTCCGGGAGCCGGACGCGGAGGCGAAGCCGGGTCCGGAGCCGGCTGCCGAGGAGGCTGCGGAGCCGCACCTCCGCTCGGAGCCCACCGCCGCCGCAGCCGCCGGGGCCACCCGCCCCGGTCCCGGGCCCTCCCCCGCCGAGCCCTCCTCCGCGACGGAACCCGCACCCGACGGCACACCGGGCTCCGCAGCGGGCGCCGCCGCGCGATCCGCCATGGCGGACACCGGCTCCCGGACGAAGCTGTGGCTCCTGGGCGCCGGAGCCACCCTGCTCGTCGCCATCGGCACCGCCCTGACCAGGGCGTCCCACCGCGCCCGCCGGGACCCCGGCGAGTGAGCCGGACCGCCCATAAAAGGCAGGAGTCCGGGTACCCGAACCGCCTCCCGCAGGCCGACGAGGAGGGCAGAGCACCCGTGAGGAACCACTCGCAAGACGCCACCCGGTCCGACGGACCACCCGGGCCCACCGACCCGACCGGGTCGACCGGTCCCCTGGGGCTCCGGCTGGCCGGGGGCAGAGCCGTGGAGGGCGAGCCGGACGACGCGCTCCCGGGCACCCCCACGGGCGGCACGACCCCGGCCACCACCCCGGCCACCTCCGGAGGCGCCGCCGCGGTCACCGGTGGCCCCGCGGTCCCCGGCGGGCCCGGGGGCAGCCACCCTCCGGACCGCACCCAGGCCATCCTGGAGGCCACCAAGCAGGTGGCGGCGCTGCTGAAGGGCGCCGGCCACCCGTTCGCCCTGGCCGGCAGTGTGGCGGCGTACGCCCACGGGGTGCCCCAGAGCCTCCAGCACGACACCGACTTCGTCATCCTCCGCGAGGACGCCCAGGCGATCACCCAGGACCTGGAGGCCGCCGGCATCCAGGTGCGGGTGCCGCCGGAGGACTGGCTGATCAAGGCGCGGAGCCACGGCGAGGAGATCGACCTGATCTTCGAGCTGGCCCGGCACCCGGTGACCCGCGATCTGCTGGACCGGGCCCACACCCTGCCGGTGGACTCGGTACGGATGCCGGTGCTGGCGCCGACCGACCTGGTGGGCAGCCTGCTGGCCGCCTTCTCCGAGCACCATTGCGACTTCGGCGCGGTCCTGCCGATCGCCCGCACGCTGCGGGAGAAGATCGACTGGGACCTGCTGCGCCGGGAGAACGAAGGCGCCCCGATGCCCGAGGCGTTCCTGTACCTGCTGGAGCGCCTGAACGTGATCGAACCACGGGAGGCAACGCCATGAGCGCCGCCGACACCGCCGAGTACCGCATCGCCCACCTGCGGGACCGGCTGGCGAGCGAGGACATCGCCGAGCTGGGCATCAGGATCGAGCAGCGCGGCACCGGCGTGATGCTGTACGGCACCGTCGCCAGCGCGGACTGCCGGGCCGAGATCCTGCGGATCGCGCAGGAGGAACTGGCCGGACTGCCCCTGCGCGAGGACCTGGTCGTCGTCTGCGCGGACGCCCCCGACCACCCCGAGGAGCTGTCGTGATCCGAGTAGCCGCGGTCGGGGACATCCATCTGGGCCCGGGCAGCGCGGGCACCCTGCGACCGGCTTTCGACACGCTGCACGAGCAGGCGGACCTGCTGCTGCTCGCCGGCGACCTCACCCGGCACGGCACGGCGGAGGAGGGCGAGATCGTGGCCGGGGAGGTGGCCGGGCTGGGTGTGCCGGTGGTCGCCGTCCTGGGCAACCACGACTACCAGAGCGACCAGGAGGCGGAGGTCACGGCGGCGCTCGACCGGGCGGGGGTGACCGTTCTGGAGGGCGAGGGCACGGTGCTGAACATCGGCGGCGCGCGCGTGGGCGTGGCCGGGACGAAGGGGTTCGGCGGCGGATTCGCCGGACGCAGCGGCGGCGAGTTCGGCGAACCGGAGATGAAGGACTTCATCCGCTACACCCGGCGCTGCGCGGAGGGCCTGCGGAAGTCCCTCACCATGCTGCGTGAGGCGGACTGCGCCGTACGGATCGCGCTCACGCACTACGCGCCCGTGCCGGACACGCTCGCGGGCGAGCCGCTGGAGATCTATCCGTTCCTGGGGAGCTACCTGCTGGCCGAGGCGGTGGACGAGGGCGGCGCCGACCTCGCCGTGCACGGTCACGCCCACCACGGGACCGAGCACGGGATGACCGGCGGGGGCGTACGGGTGCGCAATGTCGCCCAGCCGGTGATCGGCCGGGCCTTCGCCGTCTACCACCTGCCCGTCCACGCCGGGGGCGCCGCGGTGGGCGACGGCGGGGTGCAGGCGGGGGCCGACACGGTGGGCGCCCACTAGTGCCCCGACCGGAGACCCGGAGAGGCGGGTAACGGGGCATACTGCGAGGCATAGCCACATTTCGGACAGAATCGCACAAGAGCAGCAGAGGAGCCGAGGATCGTGACGGACGTTTCGAGCCAGGGTCCCGCACCCGGCGACGACCGGAAGGTACTCACCAACCGGCAGGGTCACCCTGTCTACGACAACCAGAACCAGCGCACGGTCGGGGCCCGGGGCCCGGCGACGCTGGAGAACTACCAGTTCCTGGAGAAGATCAGCCACTTCGACCGGGAGCGCATCCCCGAGCGCGTCGTGCACGCGCGGGGAGTGACGGCCTACGGCTACTTCGAGGCGTACGGCGCGTGGGGCGACGAGCCGATCAGCCGCTACACCCGCGCCAAGCTCTTCCAGGAGCGCGGCAAGCGCACCGACCTGGCCGTCCGCTTCTCCACCGTGATCGGCGGCCGCGACTCCTCCGAGGCGGCGCGCGACCCGCGCGGCTTCGCGGTGAAGTTCTACACCGAGGACGGAAACTGGGACCTCGTCGGGAACAACCTGGGCGTCTTCTTCATCCGGGACGCCATCAAGTTCCCCGACGTGATCCACGCCCTCAAACCGAACCCGGTCAGCTTCGAGCAGCAGCCGCGCCGGATCTTCGACTTCATGTCGCAGACGCCGGAGTCGATGCACATGCTGGTCAACCTGTTCAGCCCGCGCGGCATCCCGGCCGACTACCGCCATATGCAGGGCTTCGGCGTCAACACCTACAAGTGGGTGAACGCGGAGGGCGAGACCAAGCTGGTCAAGTACCACTGGATGCCCAAGCAGGGCGTGCGGAGCATGACCGAGGAGGACGCCGCCAACGTGCAGGCGCAGGGCCTCGGCCACGCCACCAAGGACCTGTACGAAGCGGTGGAGCGCGGCGAGTACCCGGAGTGGGAGCTCCTCGTCCAGATGATGGACGACCACGAGCACCCGGAGCTGGACTTCGACCCGCTGGACGACACCAAGACCTGGCCGGAGCAGGAATTCCCGCCGAAGGCGGTCGGCCGGATGGTGCTGGACCGGATGCCGGAGAACTTCTTCGCCGAGAACGAGCAGATCTCCTTCGGCACGGGTGTGCTGGTGGACGGCCTGGACTTCTCGGACGACAAGATGCTGGTCGGCCGGACCTTCTCGTACAGCGACACCCAGCGCTACCGGGTCGGCCCGAACTACCTCCAGCTGCCGGTCAACCAGGCGAAGAACGCCGACGTCCGGACCAACCAGCGCGACGGGCTGATGACGTACCACGTGGACGGCGCCGGTGAGAACGCCGACGTCAACTACGAGCCGTCGATCCGGGGCGGACTGCGCGAGGGTCAGTACCCCACGCACGACGAGCAGGGTCCGGAGGTCCGCGGCAGGCTCACCCGCAAGCGCATCCCCCGGACCAACGACTACCTGCAGGCCGGGCAGCGCTACATGTTGATGGAGCAGTGGGAGCGGGACGACCTGGTGCACAACTTCGTCAACCTGCTCAAGCAGTGCGACCGGCCGGTGCAGGAGCGGATGGTCTGGCACTTCCTGCTGGTCGAGAACGACCTGGGCCTGCGCGTCGGTGAGGGCCTCGGCATCGGCCCGCAGGACGTGTCCCACCTCGAACCTCTGGCGAGCCAGGACCTCACCGAGGAGGACCACAAGCGGCTGGCCAACCTGGGCGAGAACCCGCCCCGGGACGTCGAGGGCCTGACGATGACGCACTGCGTGCCCGACGAGCGGCACGTCGTGACCCGCTGACCGCCCGCTCCCCGACGCCCGTGGGCCCCGCCGTCACTGGCGGGGCCCACGCGCGTGACCGGGGCCGTCACGGGCCGGTCGCACAGCACGGGGCGTCGAGCCGCCGGCCGGGCCGCTCGACGCGTGGCCCGTCGACGACGCCGGGGACAGCACCCGCCCGCTGAACCTCCCGGCGGCGTCAGGGGCGGCGCCAGGCGTCGCTCTCCAGGTGGGAGCCGGCCTGCGGGCCCATGCGGAGCATGCCGCCGTCCACGACCCATGAGGCGCCGGTGACGTACGAGGCGTCCTCGCCCGCGAGGAACGCGATCACCGACGCGACCTCCCGCGCGTCGCCCGGACGTCCCAGGGGCACACCCGGGCGGGACTGCTCGCGCACGTCCTCGTCGTCCTGGCCGGTCATCGGGGTGGCGATCTCGCCGGGCGCGACGGCGTTGACGGTGATGCCGTACTCGGCCAGCTCCAGCGCCATCACCTGGGTGAGCAGTCCGAGTCCGCCCTTGGCCGCGCAGTAGGGTGCCGCCCCGACGCGGGGCTGGTGCTCGTGCACGGACGTCACGTTGACGATCCGCCCGCCGTCACCCTGCTCGATCATGCGGCGCGCGGCGGCCTGTGAGCAGAGGAACGGCCCGATCAGGTCGACGTCCAGCACGTCCCGGACGGTGTCGTAGGACATGTCGAGGAAGGGTGTGGCCGTGCCGGTGCCGGCGTTGTTCACCAGGACGTCGACCCGGCCCAGTTCGCCGGCCAGCTCGTCGATGACGCCGGCGGCCTCCGGCAGCCGCGTCAGGTCGAGGTGCGCGACGGCGGCGCGGCGACCGTGGCCGCGTACCTCCTCGGCGGTCCGCCGCGCGCCTTCCTCGTCGGCGTGCCAGGTGATGCCGACGTCCATGCCCTGGGCGGCGAGTCGTACGGCGGTGGCCCGGCCGATGCCGGAGTCGGAGCCGGTGACGACGGCGACGGGGGTGCCCCGGTTCACGGGCGGATTCATCGTGCCTCCTCGACGGGTTCGGGACATGCGCTCAGGACATTGGCGGTACCACGTGGCGGGTGAGGTGAAACGGCGTAAGAGGGGTTCCTGTGACTGAAGTGTGCTGAGTGGCTCATGATCGGGCACGTGAAGGGGATGCCGGACGTATCAGCACCCGTGATCAAACTGGTGCGGCGGACCACCGAACCCGTCGCGGCGCAGACGCTGCGATCCACGGCCGCCGCCGTCATCTCCTTCGTCGTCGCCCTGATGGTGTTGCCCGCGCAACCCGCGCCGCTGACCGCTCCCCTGACCGCTCTCCTGGTCGTCCAGGTCACCCTGTACGCGACCCTCACCACCGGGATCCGGCGCGTCAACTCGGTCGTCGTCGGGGTCCTCATCGCCATCGGGTTCACCGCCCTGGTCGGGCTGACCTGGTGGAGTCTCGGCCTGACGATCTTCACCTCGCTGATCATCGGCCGGTTCGTGCGGGTGGACGAGTTCGTCCCCGAGGTCGCGATCAGCGCGATGCTCGTCCTCGGCGTGTCCCAGGCCACGTCGGCGGCGTGGCACCGGGTACTGGAGACGCTGATCGGCGCCGGGGTGGGGCTGTTGTTCAACCTGCTGTTCGCGCCGCCGGTGTGGACGCAGTCGGCCGGGGCGTCCATCGACGGGCTGGCACGCGGGATGGGCCGCATGTTCCGCACCATGGGCGCGGAGATCGCCGAGGGCCACATCCCGTTCCCGCACGCCGCCGCCCGGCTGCACGAGGCGCGCCGGCTGGACCACGACATCGTGGAGGTCGACGCGTCGCTGCGGCAGGCGGAGGAGAGCCTGCGGATGAACCCGCGCGTGCGGGAGGGCCTGCTGTCCCGGGTGGTGTTGCGCACCGGCCTGGACACGCTGGAGATTTGCGCGGTGGTGCTGCGGGTGCTGACCCGGAGCATGACCGACCTGTCCAAGTTCCGTACCGAGGAGTCGCTGTTCCCCGCGGACGTGTCGGCGGGGCTCAAGGAGCTGTTCGAGGAGATGGCCGACGCCATCGAGAGCTTCGCCCTGCTGATCACCACTCAGGTAACCGCCAGCGCGGAGGACGCGGAGGAGCGGCTGACCGCCGCCCTGGCCGCGAGCCGGGTCGCCCGCGACCGGGTCGCCGAGATGCTGCTGGAGGACGTGCAGGAGCACCCCCGCCAGTGGCAGCTGCACGGCGCGCTGCTCGCCGAGATCGACCGGATCCTCGACGAACTGGACCTCGACAAGCGCAGCGAGCGCCTCATGCAGGAGCTGGACCGGCGCTCGGCCGAGCTCAGCGAGCGCCACCCGAGGCTGGCGGCGCTGCGCCGGCGGCTGCGCGGCGAGGGCGGCGCCGAACGGCGGCCGGGGGTCGAGGGCTGAGCCCGGTACGGCTCCTGAGCGCGTACGGCTCTCGTAAGCATCGGGCGCCGGGGGCGTGGAACACGTGCGGGTGTCCGTCCAGCGATGAAGGAGGCCCCCGTGTCGGAGAGCCCGGAGCCCGTGTACGACCGGATCAGGCAGGAGGTCGCCGCGCGGGCCGAGCGGCTGTGGGAGGTGAGCCTGGCGCGGGCGCCAGGTGATGCTGGCCGCGGCGGAGGCCCTGGCCTGCACGGCGGCCGACGTGCTGCTCCGGCCGGACGTCCCCGCCCGGGCCTGGACCTGCCTGCGGGAAAAGGCCGCGTCCGGCCGGTGAGGCCCGTCCGGGCGGGGCCGGCGGGTCCACCCGGGATTGCCGCGCTCGGCGTCCCGGCCGGGGCGGCGTCCCCGGTTCCGGCCGGGGCCGCGCCCGGCGTGGGGGCGGTCAGTCCTCGACGGACACCCGTACCGTCCTCACCTCCGTGTCGGCAGCGTCGGGGACGACCATCCCGGGAGCAATGCTCAGAACCTGTGGATCGGCCGGGGGCGGGGTGCCTCGTGGGATGCGGAGGGCGTACCTTCCCGGGTGATCGACTCAAGGTCACCAA
>NZ_JBWKJV010000009.1:0-207155 GCF_056432045.1 Streptomyces sp. NPDC045701
CCCCCCCCCCCCCCCCCCCCCCCCCCCCCCCCCCCCCACCCCCCCCCCCCCCCCCCCCCCCCCCCCCCCCCCCCCCCCCCCCCCCCCCCCCCCCCACCTGCATATCCGCTTACGTTCTTCCCGCTGTGAGCCGCCGGACCAACGGTGGCCGCACACAAGGGAGATCGGGGGTGTACTCGTGCGGATCGGACTGCTCACCGATGGTGGTTACCCGTATGCGACGGGTGAGTCCAGGGTCTGGTGCGACCGGTTGGTGCGCGGGCTCGCGCGGCACGACGTCGACGTCTACGCCCTGAGCCGCAGCGCCCGCCAGGAGGACGCCGGCTGGGTCCCGCTCCCGCCCCAGGTGCGGCGCGTGCGGACGGCTCCGCTCTGGGGCGCCCAGGAGGACCGGCCGGGCGGGCGCGGTGGACGCGCGTACGGCCGGCGCGAGCGCCGGCGCTTCACCACCTGCTTCGCGGAGCTCGCCGCCGCGGTCTACGGAGCACCGGACGCCGGCACCGGCGCCGCTCCCGGCCCGGCCGCCGGTACCGGCCCGGGCTCCGGGTCCGGCTTCGCGGACGGGCTGTACGGGCTCGCCGACCTCGCCCGCGAGTACGGCGGCCTCGCCGCCGCCCTCCGTTCGGAGACCGCCGTCCGCGTCCTGGAATCCGCCTGTCGCGCCGGTGGTGCGCGCCGGGGCGTGCACGGCGCGACCGTCACCGATCACCTCGCCTTCGCCGACCGGGTGGAGCGCGCCCTGCGCCCCCTCTCCGCCGACTGGTACGGCGAGGACGGCCTCGGCGCGGTCGACCTGTGCCACGCCACGTCCGGGGGGACCGCGGCCCTTCCCGGGCTGTTGGCCAAACGCTTCTTCGGCGTCCCGCTGCTGGTCACCGAGTACGGCGTACACCTGCGCACGCACTACCTCACGGTCGCCGGCACGCCGTTGACCGCGCCCTTGCGCACCCTGCTCGCCGCCTTCCAGGGGTGCCTGGCCACCGAGGTGTACCGCCGGGCCGACGTGATCACGCCGGGCAACACCCATGCCCGCCGCTGGCAGGAGAAGTGCGGCGCCGAGCGCGCCAGGCTGCGGACCGTCTACCCGGGCATGGAGGCCGACCGGTTCGCGGCCGTGGGGGAGAGCGGCGACGGCGGCGACCCCCGCACGCTGATGTGGGTGGGGCGGATCGAGCCCGCGAAAGACCTGATCGGCCTGCTGCACGCCTTCGCCGAGGTGCGGCGGGAGGAACCGGAGGCCCGGCTCAGGATCGTCGCCGCGCCGGTCCGCGACGCCGAATCCGCCACCTACCGCACGCACTGCGAGGCCCTGGCCGCCCAGCTCTTCCCCGACGAGGCCGTCGACGCGCACACCGTGGGCGACAACCCCGTCTCCTTCGAGGACCTCGGCGGCCCGTACGCGCCCGACGTCACCGACGCCTACGCCGGGGCCGGCGTGGTCGTCCTCTCCAGCGTGGTCGAGGGCTTCCCGGTGGGCCTGGTCGAGGCCATGCTCTGCGGGCGCGCCACCGTGTCCACGGACGTCGGCGCGGTCGTCGAGGTCATCGGGGGTACCGGACTGGTCGTACCCCCGCGCAATCCGCAGGCGCTCGCCGACGCCTGCCTGGCGCTGTTGCGCGACCGGGCGCGACGGGAACGGCTGGGCGCCGCCGCGCGCGCCCGCGCACTCGAACTGTTCACCGTGGAGCAGAACCTCGCGGCCTTCCGCGCCATCTACCTGGAGCTCATCTCCCGCGCGCCCGTGCACCGCGACGCGGACGCCGTCGGCGCGGACGGTGAGCCCCTGCCGTTCGCGCACCCCGCCGAGGCGTACGTGCCCGGCCACTGGGCGGGGCGCGGGTCGGGCGGCGCCGCCACCCCCGCGTGGGCCGTCTCGCCACCGCCGGTGGGCGCGCCCGGGACCCCGCCGCGGGTCCCGGCGAGTGCCGAGGACCCTGGCGCGCGGGCGCGGGCGCGGGCGGCCCCGGAGACGGAAACGGAGACCCGCGCAGGGGCGCACGATCCGGCCGGCGTGCCTAAGCTGGTCGTCGCCTCGCTGCCGGTCGCGGCGTCCTTCCCGGTCGCGGGGAGGGGGGACGGCCATGTCTGACGGAGGCGCACCCGCACCGGGCGGCCACGCGAGAGGCTTCCGCCCGGTCCCCGAAGCCGCCCGGGACAGCCGCGCGGAGGCCCTCCGGTCGGAGCCCGCGCTCGGTCCGGCCGGCGCCGGAGGCGCCGCCGGCCGGACCGCGAGCGCCCCGGCGGCGAGCGCCCCGGCGGCGAGCGCCCCGGCGGCGAGCGCTGCGACGGCGGGCGCTGCGACGGCGGGCGGCGGGACGACGAGCGCCCCGAGGGCGGGCGCCTCCACGGCGGGCGACTGGACGGCGGGCGACTGGACGGCGGGTGGCCGGACGGCCGGGCACGGCGAGCGCCCTGTGGGGCACGCCCGCGCGGCCGTCGTCCGGCGCGGTTCCGCCGACCCGGTGAAGGCGCTACTGCACCGGCACCGGGAGCTGTGCGAGCGGGCGGTCGACCCGCTGGAGATCGCCGCCGGGCTGGAGGCCCACGGCCTCACCGACCGGACCGCCGCCCGGTTCCGGCACCGGGACGTGTTCTCGCTCGCGGAGGAGCTGTACGCGCGCGTGCCGCGCGACGACGACGCCCCCCGGAACGGCTCCACCGCCCCCGCACCCGGCACGGCCGCCCCGTGGACCGCCCGGGCGGTCCTCCTGGCGCTGCTGCCCGGCGCGCTGGGCCTGTTCACCGTCGCGGGCCTGGCCGCGACGGACGGGCCGCCGCGGGCGGCCGTCGAAGTGGCCGGCGCCCTCGGGATCGCCGTCGCCCTCGCCGCGGGCGCCGCCACGGCCGGCACGCGCGCGTGGACCGGGTTCCTGCTCACCTGCGCCCTGGCCGGCGCCGGGCTCCTCGACCAGCTCCTGGCGGGCGGTCCCGACGGGCTCTGGCCACTGGACGTCCCGCCGCTGCTCGGCCTGGCCCTCGCCGCCGCACCCGCGGCCTGGTGCGCCCGGCTCTTCGCCGTGCGGGCCCGCCGCAGGCTCGCCGTCAGCCGCGGCCTGGCGGACTTCGCCGCGGGCGCCCGCCCGCTGCTCCTCGGGATCGTCGCCCTGTACACGGCCAGCCTGACCGGCCTGCTCGCGCTCGCGGGCGCGGTCCTCGACGGCGGCCCACCCGGCGGGGGCGCCGTGGCGCTCGGCGTCCTCCTCTTCCTCGCCCGGCTGCTCACCGCGCACGGCTTCGCCGCTGCGGCCGCGGCGGGCCTCACGGCCGCGAGCGCCGCGCAGGCCCTCGCCCTGGGGTCCGTGCTCGCCGGCCGCCTGCCGGGCTGCGACCCGCTGGCCCGTCCCGTCGAGGCGGCCGTCTCCGCCGGGGGAGCCGCGGCCGTCCCCGCGCTCGCGTGCGGTGCCGCCGCACTCGCCCTGCTGGCGTACGCCACCGCCGTCCTCGGCCGGGCGTCCGCCCACGCGGGTACCACCGCCACCTGAGACCCGGGCGGTACCCGCGTACACCCCCTTCACCAGCACTCACCCTCAAGGAGAAAACGGACATGACCCCCCAGATCCCCGCAACGGTCACTCGGCGCGAAGGGGGCGCGCGATGAGGGTGCTGCTGCTCGGTGCCAATGGATTCATCGGCCGCTTCGTCGCCGACCGGCTGCTCGCCGACCCGGCCGTCCACCTCACCGCCCTCGGGCGCGGCGACGACGCCGACGTGCGCTTCGACCTCGCGGGCGGCAGCCCCGGCGCGCTCACCCGGTTCCTGGACGCGGTCCACCCCGGTGTCGTGATCAACTGCGCCGGGACGACCCGGGGCGGTGCCCGCGAGCTGACGCGGCACAACACCGTCGCCGTCGCCACCGTCTGCGAGGCGCTGCGCCGCAGCGGCTGCGGGGCGCGCATGGTCCAGGTCGGCTGCGCCTCCGAGTACGGGCCCGCGCAGCCCGGTTCGTCCACCGCCGAGGACGCGGTGCCGCGCCCCGGCGGGCCCTACGGCGTGTCGAAGCTGGCCGCCACCGAGCTGGTCCTCGGCTCCGGCCTGGACGCGGTCGTGCTGCGGGTCTTCTCGCCCGTCGGCCCCGGCACCCCCGCCGGCTCACCGCTCGGCCGGCTCGCGGAGGCCATGCGGCGCGCCATGCAGAGCGGGGACGGCGAGCTGAAGCTGGGCGGCCTCGGCGTGCAGCGCGACTTCGTCGACGTACGGGACGTGGCGCGCGCCGTGCACGCCGCCTCCCTCTCGGCGGCGCAGGGCGTCGTCAACATCGGCACCGGCCGGGCCGTGCGGCTGCGGGACGCGGCGGCCGTCCTGGCCAGGGTCGCCGGATTCGCGGGGTCCCTGCACGAGCTGGACGGGCCGCCCGGCAGGCCGGCCCTGTCGTCGGTGGGCGGCATGGCGTCCATCGGCGCCCAGCGCGGTGAGCACGCCCCGGACCACCTGGTGGCCGCGGCCCCGCACCCGTACCCCGACGGCTGCGGCGGCTGGCAGCAGGCCGACGTCCGCACCGCCCGCGACCGGCTCGGCTGGCGGCCCCGCATCAACCTGGAGGAGTCGCTGGCGGACATCTGGATGGAGGCGGCGTGCCGCATCTGACCCGTACGGACACGGGGCTCTCCGCGACCGGCGCCGAACGGCTCGGGTTCGGCGTACCGGGCTACGCCCATCCCCTGCTCGCCCCCGTCGAGTGGGCCGAGCTGACCCGCCCCGGCACGCCCCTGCACTGGGCCGTCCTCAATGTGGCGGACGGCCCCGGGGCGCGGCCCGACCCGCACTGCCTGGAGGCGGCCGGGAAGCTCCGCAACGCGGGCGTGCGGGTGCTGGGCCACCTGGACCTGCGGCACGGCTCCCGTCCGTTCGGCGAGCTCGTCTCCGACGCGCACCGCTTCCTCGACTGGTACCGGGTGGACGGCTACCTGCTGGACCGCTGTCCCACGGACCGGGCGGACCTGGCCGCCGTGCGGCGCACCACGGCCACGCTGGAGGTGATCCTGGACCACGCCGCCGGCGGCCACCTGGTGCTGGGTCACGGCTCCCATCCGTACCCCGGCTACGCCGAGATCGCCGACCAGCTGGTGACGTTCTCCGGGCCGTGGGCGGACTACCGCTGGTCCCAGGCGGCTCAGTGGACCGCCGAGCATCCACCGGAGCGGTTCGTCCACCTCGTCCACGGGGTGCCGCGCACCCACCTCGACGAGGCGATGCGGATCGCGCGGTGGCAGGGCGCGGGGACGATCTTCTTCACCGACCGCACGGGAGACACCGGGCAAACCAACCCATTCGCGGCTCTGCCCGGCTACTGGGACGAAATCGTCTCGCAGATCGGACCAGGTGTCTCGGAATGAGGAGGGCCGTGGCAGTGTTACGGGGAACAACCGTTCTGACCACCGACCAGCTGTAGATGAGGTCTCCGTGTCGCTGCCACCCCTGGTCGAGCCGGCTGCCGAGCTCACCGTAGACGAGGTTCGCAGGTACTCCCGCCACCTGATCATCCCCGATGTCGGGATGGACGGGCAGAAGCGGCTCAAGAACGCCAAGGTGCTCTGTGTGGGCGCCGGCGGCCTCGGTTCGCCCGCCCTGATGTACCTGGCCGCGGCCGGCGTGGGCACGCTCGGCATCGTGGAGTTCGACGAGGTCGACGAGTCGAACCTCCAGCGCCAGATCATCCACAGCCAGTCCGACATCGGCCGCTCCAAGGCCGCGTCCGCGCGCGACAGCGTGCTCGGGATCAACCCGTACGTGAACGTGATCCTTCACGAGGAGCGGCTCGAGGCCGACAACGTGATGGACATCTTCGGCCAGTACGACCTGATCGTCGACGGCACGGACAACTTCGCCACGCGCTACCTGGTCAACGACGCGTGCGTGCTGCTGAACAAGCCGTACGTATGGGGCTCGATCTACCGCTTCGACGGCCAGGCCTCGGTCTTCTGGTCCGAGCACGGCCCCTGCTACCGCTGCCTGTACCCGGAGCCGCCGCCGCCGGGCATGGTCCCGTCCTGCGCCGAGGGCGGCGTGCTGGGCGTGCTGTGCGCGTCCATCGGGTCCATCCAGGTCACCGAGGCGATCAAGCTCCTGGCCGGCGTGGGCGACCCGCTGGTCGGCCGGCTGATGATCTACGACGCCCTGGAGATGCAGTACCGCCAGGTCAAGGTCCGCAAGGACCCGGACTGTGCGGTCTGCGGCGAGAACCCGACCGTCACCGAGCTCATCGACTACGAGGCCTTCTGCGGTGTCGTGTCCGAGGAGGCCCAGGAGGCGGCGCTCGGCTCGACGATCACTCCCAAGCAGCTCAAGGAGTGGATCGACGAGGGCGAGAACATCGACATCATCGACGTCCGTGAGCAGAACGAGTACGAGATCGTCTCGATCCCCGGCGCCCGGCTGATCCCGAAGAACGAGTTCCTGATGGGCAACGCCCTCCAGGACCTCCCGCAGGACAAGAAGATCGTCTTGCACTGCAAGACGGGTGTCCGCAGTGCGGAAGTCCTCGCGGTGCTGAAGTCCGCGGGCTTCTCCGACGCGGTGCACGTCGGCGGCGGTGTCATCGGCTGGGTCAACCAGATCGAGCCGGCGAAGCCGGTCTACTAGACCTAGACCGCGCTCGCGTCGAGGGGCCGGACCCGGGCACGGGTCCGGCCCCTTCGCGGTCGTCCTGTCGTTTCCGCCGTGCGGGGCTGCTCAGGAGCAGGTCGTGCCGTTCGCGGGGACCTTGCCGTCCAGCAGGTAGGCGTCCACCGTGTCCCGCACGCACGTGTTGTCGCCGGTGTACGCGCCGTGCCCCTCGCCCTTGAAGGTGAGCAGGACGCCGACGCCCTCCCCGAGTTCCTCCGCCATCTTCCTGGCGCCCTCGTAGGGCGTGGCGGAGTCGCCCGTCGTGCCCACCACCAGGATCGGCCCGGCACCCGGGGCGCTCGCCTCCGGTGTGGCGCTCTCGCCCTCGACCGGCCAGTCGGCGCACCAGCCGGCCGTGTCCCAGGCCATGAACTCGGCGAAGACCGGCGAGATCCGGCGGAACTCCGGCAGCAGCGCCCTGGCCTGCGCGGCCGTCGGCCGGCTGCTGCTGTCGGCGCACGAGATGGCGCGCTGCGCGTGCGCCTGGGTGCCGTAGCTGCCGTCCTCGCCCCGGTCGTTGTACATGTCGGCCAGCCGGAGCAGGGTGTTCCCCTTGCCCGCCTCCGCCTCCTGGAGCCCCTCGGTGAGGTAGGGCCACATCTGCTGGGAGTACAGGGTCTGGGCGATGCCGGTGAGCGCGAGGCTCTGGGTCAGCTCCCGGTCGCCGTCGGCGGGCAGCGGTTCGCGGTCGAGCCGCTTCAGCAGCGCGGTCACGCGCGCGTTGCCCGCCGCCGCGCCCTCGCCGGTGGACGCGAAGTAGTTGTTCAGCGCCCGCTGGAAGCCGGTGGCCTGGTGGCGGGCGTGGCCGGTCGCGTCGGCGGTCGGGTCGACCACCGCGTCGAGGACGGTCCGCCCGACGTTGCGCGGGAACAGGTGGGCGTAGGTCCCGCCCAGCTGGGTGCCGTAGGAGAAGCCCACGTAGTTGAGCCTCCGGTCGCCCAGCACGTGCCGGACGAGGTCCAGGTCCCGGGCGGTGTTGCTCGTGGTGACGTGGCCGATGACCTTGCCGGACCGCTTGGCGCAGCCGGCGCCGAAGTCGGCGCCGTCCTTCAGGAAGGCGGCCTCCTCGGCGGGTGTGTCGGGGGTGAGGTCGATCCGGGCCAGGGCGGCGGCCTGCTCCTCGCTGCCGCGGCACACCACCCCGGAGCTCCCGCCCACACCGCGCGGGTCGAAGCCGACGAGGTCGTAGCGGGCGCCCAGCTTCTCGAACCCCTGGGCGGCCTGCGGCATGGCGCTCACCCCGGAGGCGCCCGGGCCACCGAAGTTGAACAGCAGGGAGCCGATCCGGCGGTCCTTGTCGCGGGCCTCCTTGCGGATCAGCGCGACGGACAGGGTGTCGCCGGCCGGCTTGGTGTAGTCGAGCGGCACCCTCACGCCCGCACAGCGCCACTCGGGGCCGGGCTTCTCGCCGTCCTCGGCGGCCTCGCACGCGCGCCACTCCGGCTTCTGGCCGGTGAGCGCGGCGGGCAGGGAGGCCATCGCGCCCTCGGACGTACCACCGGTGCCGCCGCTTCCCGCCCCGCCCGTACCACCGCCGGTGTCCGTGCCGCCGGCGCTGTCGCAGCCGGTGGCCAGCGCGGCCACCAGTGCCACCGCGACCGCCGCGCCCCCGGCCCGTACCCGCATGGACATGTGTCCCCCCAACTCCTGTACGAACAGCCATCCTAGGCCGGGTCACCGACAGCTACGGGCAGACGGTTCCCGGCTTGGGGACCTTGCCGTCGAGGAGGTAGGCGTCCACGGCGCGCTTCACGCACGCGTCCCCGCCGTTGTACGCGCCGTGCCCCTCGCCCCGGTACGTCAGCTCCACGCCGACGCCCTTGCCCAGTGCGGTCGCCATGGCCCTGGCCCCCGCGTACGGGGTGGCCGGGTCGCCCGTGTTGCCGATGACGAGGATGGGTTTCGAGCCGGGGGCGCTGACGTCGGGGTGCTCCCAGGTGCCGGGGACGGGCCACTGGGAGCAGCTGATCAGGCCCCAGCCGAGGAAGGGCCCGAACACCGGGGACGCCTCGCGGAACTCGGGGAGCTTCGCCTTGGCCTCGGCCACGGAGAACCGCTCCTTGTCGTCCACGCAGTTGATGGCGGCGTTTGCCGCCTGGAGGTTGCTGTAGTCGCCGTTCCGGTCCCGGCCGTTCATGGAGTCCGACAGGGCGAGCAGCAGACCTCCGTCGCCGCCGTCGGCCTCGTCGAGGCCCTGTTCCAGATAGGGCCAGTACTCCTTGGAGTACAGGGCCTGGGCGATGCCGTTGAGGGCCTGGGACTGGGTGAGCTCGCGGTCGCCGATGCCGGTGATCGGCTTCTTGTCGAGCTCGGCCAGCAGGCCGGTGATGAAGCCCTCGATCTCCTTGGCGTCGCCACCCGGCAGCTTGCAGGCGTCACCGCGCCGGACGCAGTCCTCGGCGAAGTTGTTCAGCGCCAGCTGAAAGCCCTTGGCCTGGCCCAGTGCGCCCTGTTCGGTGGTGCCGCCGGGGTCGACGACGGCGTCGAAGACGGCTCGGCCGACGGTTCTGGGGAACAGATGGGCGTAGACGCCGCCCAGTTCGGTGCCGTAGGAGATGCCGAAGTAGTGCAGCCGGGTGTCGCCGAGGACCTGGCGCATCAGGTCCAGGTCGCGCGCGGCGTTGGCGGTGCCCACGTGCGGGAGGACGTCGCCGGAGTTCTCCTCGCAGGCCGCGGCGAACTCCTTCAGCCCCTCCTGGTAGGCGGCTTCCTCGCGCGCGTCGTCGGGCGTGGAGTCGAGGGCGAAGAACGCGTCCAGCTCCCGGTCGTCCTCGCATTCCACGCCCTCGCTGCGGCCGACCCCGCGCGGGTCGAAGCTGACCAGGTCGTAGCGGGTGCGCAGGGACTCGTAGTCCTTGGCGAACGAGGGCAGGGCGGTGAGCCCGGAGCCGCCGGGGCCGCCGAAGTTGAAGACCAGGGAGCCGATCCGCTTCGCCGGGTTGGACGCCTTGGCCCGGATGAGCGCCAGTTCGACGGTGTCGCCGCCGGGGTCCGCGTAGTCGAGCGGGGCCTGCATGAAGGAGCACTCCCAGGTGGCCCCGCCGGGCAGCGGGGACGGGGCGGCGCCGCCGCCTTCCTGGAGGGAGGGGGCCGGGCACTCCTCCCAGGTGAGTTTCTGGGCGGCCAGCTCCTTGGGCCGGTCCGGATCGCGGCCGCCCTTGTCCCCGCTGTCCGAGCAGCCGGCGGCCATCAGCACCGTGGCGGTCGCCGCGGCGAGCACGGCGGCCGGCCGGGTGGCGCGCACGGCGGTACGCCGTGGGGTACGGGTGGCGGCGGACCGGGCGGCGCGGTGGGTCATGGATCCATGGTGCGTCCGGCACCGCGCGGGCGCCCGCGACGAGGTCCATGCGGGTGGCCGGCGCTCCCTCCTACAGGGCGCCCTTCCTGGTGAGGAAGTTGAACGAGAACCACCCCGGCAGCACCGGCAGCCACAGCGTCATCAGCCGGTAGAGGAGCACGGCGGGCGTGGCCACCTCCAGGGTCATGCCGCCCACCCCCACCAGGCCGGCGATCAGCGCGCCCTCCACCGCGCCGACGCCGCCCGGTGTGGGCGCCGCCGACCCCAGGGCGTTGCCGGCCAGGAAGACCACGGCGAGGCTGGCGTACGTCAGCGGCTGCGCCCCGTGCGAGAACGCCCGGATCGACGCGTCCAGGCACAGGACGAACGCGCCCGTCAGCAGCAGCATGCCGCCGATGCCGGTGAGCAGCTTCACCGGCCGCTGGAGCACGTCCAGCATGCGCGGCACCACGCCCGCGAACAGCGACCGCAGCCGGGTCGAGACGAACTTGCGCAGGCCCGGCACCGCCGTGACCACCAGCACCAGCACCGCGACGGTGAGCAGGCCGGCGATGACCGTCCTGGACGGGGTGAAGTCCTGCGTCTTCTCCGTGCCCGTGAGGTAGCCGAACGACAGCAGCAGCAGGATGTGCGCGCCCAGCCCGAACAGCTGCGACGCCCCCACGCTGGCCACCGCAAGCCCGGGCCGTACCCCCGAGCGCTGGAGGAAACGCGTGTTCAGGGCCACGCCGCCCACCGCCGCCGGGGCGACGATCTTCACGAAGGACCCCGCCACCTGGGCGACCACCGTCCGCCCGAAGGGCACCCGCTCGGGGACGAAGCCAAGCAGGCTCATCGCGGCCGCCACATAGCTGAGCGCGGAGAAGAGCAGGGCCGCCGAGATCCAGGCCCAGTCGGCCTCGGCGATCGTGGACACCGACAGCGGCGCCTCGGCGATCTGGGAGAGCAGGAAGTACACGGCGATGGCGCCGGCGATGAGGCTGATCAGCGTCCGCGGCCGGATGCGTTCCAGCCGTACGGGCTCCACCGGGGCCTGTGGGCGGATCCGCAGCACCTGCTGCCGGATCTGGGCCAGCAGGTCCTCCTCGCGGACCTCGTCCATCGCCTCGTCCAGGGCCCGCTTCTCGGCCTGCTTCTGCGCCCGTACGGCCTTGCGGTCGGCGCGCTTGTCCTGGTCGGCCTTCTCGGTGTGGCCCTCCAGGCGGGCCTGCTTGGCCGCCTCGGACGCGGCCAGGACGGCCTCCCGCTCGCGCTGCGACCGTTCCCGGGCGAGTCTGCGCAGGGTGGCGCGGGTGGAGCGGCTGAGCGCGATCGGCTGGAGCAGCGGGAGGCAGTCGGCGACCTTGTCGGGGCCGAGCACCTCGACCGCCGCGGCCACCGCCCGCTTCGCACCGGCCCGCAGGCCCAGTGTGGTGAGCAGCTGCGCGATGTCCATGCGCAGGACGAGGTCACCGGCGGCGATCTCACCGCCCCGGAGATCTGTGATGATCACTTTGCCGGAACGATCCACCAGCAGGGCGTCGCCCGTCAGCCGGCGGTGGGCGATGCGCCGGGACTGGAGCGCCTTCACCTGCTGCCAGGCACCCCGCACGACCTCGTCGGTGATCTCCTTGTCCTCCAGCGCGTCCAGCGAACGGCCGCCGAGGTGCTCGTACACCAGCATCACGGCGTCCGGGCCGAGCTCGGCGGTGGCGATCAGCTTCGGCGCGTTGGCGCCGGCGGCGATCGCCGCGTACGCCAGCAGGGCCTCCTGTTCCAGTGCCTGGCGCAGGGACTGCAGGGAGCGGCGGGTGGTGATGCCGCGCAGGGTCATCCTGCGCCAGACCCGGTAGAAGAATCCCTGCGCCTGCTGTTCGCGGTCCACGACCGTGACGTCGAGCGGCGGCCCCTCCTCCAGCGTGACCAGGTAGCGGCGGCCCCGGTCGCCCTGCTCGACGGAGTCCGTGACGTCCTCGGCGCGCATCGCCGTGACCGGGCGGAAGCCGACGTGGCGCAGGCCGGCGAGGAGGGTCTGGCCGGTGGGCCGGACGTTCGGGGAGCCGACCGCGTAGAGCGTGCCGTAGGCGACGGTCCAGCCGATCAGGACGGTCAGGATGATCGAGAACGGGGTGGTGTAGTCGGCGACCAGCATCGCGAACGCGTCGAGCAGCAGCACCACCCAGAGCGACACCCGCCAGCGCGGCCTGCGGGCCATCCCCACGGCCGTCATGTAGGCGATGACGGGGGCGAGGTACCCGTGGACGGGGTCGGACAGTCCGCCACCCGCCTGGGGCTGCGTCAGCGCCTCCTGGATGGTGCCGGGCGCGGCCCTGGCGACCCACAGGTCGGTGGCGAGCGTGACGCCGTGCGCCAGTACGGCGGCGAGGACACCGTCCGCGATGCGCAGCCCGTCCCGCTTGATCAGCCGTTCGATCGCGAAGGCCACCGGGACGAGCAGGACGGCGATGCTGGAGACGAGCCCGGCGACCTTGACGAAGACGTCGGGAGCCTGGCCGGTGCCCTTGCTGATGTCCTCTTCCAGGCCGCTGGTGGTGGCGTGGGCGAAGGCGGCGATGGCGATGACCACACCGATCGCGAGGATGCCGATGAGCAGGCGCAGCAGGTCGGACGGCCGGTGGACACGGGCGGCGAGAAGCGGCTCGTCACCGGAGACGCGGTCGATGTGCCCCTCCGCGTTCACGCATACCGTCTCCTTCGTCTCATTCTTCTCCATCGTCTCAGGAAGCCCCGAAGCGGTCCCCACCTCGGGTGGCCGCACATCCTGTCCCTTCGCCGTATCCGTGTCTTGTTGATCTCGTATCACCGGTCACCGCCCGGAAGATGGTGGCATGACCGGGTGGTACCGGGGGCCATCAGGGTGCGTTGCCCGCGTTGTCGGTGGGGTGGTGCAGGATGGACCGGGTGAGTGCTGAGGAGCTTCCGGAGTACGCGGAACGGGTGCTGGAAGTCGCCGAGCTGATCCCGGCCGGCCGGGTGATGACGTACGGGGACGTCGCCGAGTGGCTCGGCGAGGGCGGCCCGCGCCAGGTCGGGCGCGTCATGGCGCTCTACGGCGGCGCGGTGCCCTGGTGGCGGGTGGTGCGGGCCGACGGCACGCTCCTGCCGGGCCACGAGCCGCGCGCCCTCGGCCACTACCGGCAGGAGGGCACCCCGCTGCGCGAGGCCCCGCGCACGGCGGAGGGCCATGTACCGCGGCTCGACATGCGGCGGGCGCGCTGGGACGGCGGCACACGTTCCGGCGGTGAGGGCTCCGGCGGTGAGGGCTCCGGCGGCGCGGCGAGTGCGATGGCTCACAGGTGACAGCTTCGGCCATGCGGCGGCGCGGCGGGCGGGGTGAGCGGTGTGGGCACGACCGTACGGAGTACGCGTAACGTCGTCCCGCGTGGCGTGCTCAGCGCGCCCCCTTCCCAGCATCCTCAGCACCAGCACACCCACCAGGACCGGCGATCCACGTGAGCTCCTCCTCGATTACCACCGGGCGTACGCCGTCTCGCGGGCGCACCCCGGGCGCGTACCGACTGGTGCGTACCCCGCCGGCTCCGGTGACCCCCCCTCTTCTGGACGCGTCGCAGCGCGCTGTGGTTGACCATGCCGGCGGGCCGCTCCTGGTCCTCGCCGGCCCGGGGACCGGGAAGACGACGACGCTGGTGGAGGCGGTCGCCGCCCGGATCGCCGAGGGCACCGACCCGGAACGGATCCTGGTCCTCACCTTCAGCCGCAAGGCGGCGGTGGAACTGCGCGACCGCATGACGGCGCGGATCGGCGGGGTGAGCGCCCCCCAGGCCACCACCTTCCACTCCTTCTGTTACGCCCTGATCCGCGCCCACCAGGACGCGGACCTCTTCTCCGAGCCGCTGCGCCTGCTGTCCGGCCCGGAACAGGACCTGGCCGTCCGCGAGCTGCTGGCCGGCCAGCTCGACCTGGAACGGGAGGGCCTGGCCCGTATCCACTGGCCCGACGAGCTGCGGGCGTGCCTGACCACCCGCGGCTTCGCCGACGAGGTACGCGCCGTCCTCGCCCGCTCCCGTGAGCTGGGCCTCGGCCCCCGTGCCCTGGCGGACTTCGCGGCGCGCACCGGGCGGCGGGACTGGTCGGCGGCGGCCGCGTTCCTCGCCGAGTACCTGGACGTGCTCGACATGCAGGGCGTGCTGGACTACGCGGAACTGGTCCACCGCGCGGTGCTGCTCGCCGACGCGGTGGCGCTGCCCGGCTACGACGCCGTGTTCGTCGACGAGTACCAGGACACCGACCCGGCACAGGTCCGGCTGCTGCGGGCGCTGGCGGGCGGCGGGCGGACCCTGTACGCGTTCGGCGATCCCGACCAGTCGATCTACGCGTTCCGGGGCGCGGACATCAACGGGATCCTGGACTTCCCCGCCACGTTCCGCCGCGCGGACGGCGCCCCAGCGCCGGTCGCCGTCCTCACCACCTCGCGCCGCTCGGGCGCCGCGCTGCTGTCCGCCACCCGCCTGCTGACCACCCGGATGCCGCTGCCGCGCCTGCCCGCCGACAAGGCGCGGGCGCACCGGGACCTGGCGGCGGTGCGGGGCGGCGGCCGGGTCGAGGCGTACACCTTCCCGACCCCCTCCACGGAGGTGGACAACATCGCGGACATCCTGCGGCGCGCCCACCTGGAGGAGGGCGTCCCCTGGAACGACATGGCCGTGCTGGTCCGCGCGGGCGGGCGCACCATCCCCACCCTCCGCCGCGCGCTGACCTCGGCGGGCGTGCCGGTCGAGGTCGACGGCAACGACGTCCCGCTGCGCCACGAGCCGGCGGTCGCGCCCCTCCTGGCCGCCCTCCGCGCGGCGGCGGCCCCGGATGCCCGGGCCCCGGCCCCGGCGTCGGCCCCGGCACCGGCACGCGACGCCGTGCCGGGGAGCGACGGTGCGGACGGGGACGGGACCTCCGGGGCGCTCACCCCCGCGGGGGACGGCGACGACACCCGCCAGGGTGACGCCCCACAGGAGGACGGTGACGCCCCCCGGGAGGAGGGCCCCGCCGCCGACGACGCCCCGGCGGAGACCCGGCCATGGCTCGACACCGAGACGGCGATCAGCCTGCTCACCTCGCCCCTCGGCGGCATGGACGCCGCCGATCTGCGGCGCCTCGGGCGGGCCCTGCGGGACGAGGAACGGGCCGGCGGCAACAAGGTCCCGCCGCCCTCCGACGACCTGCTCGCCCGCGCCCTCGCCGAACCCGAGCGGCTCGTCGCGCACGACCCCTCCTACGCCCGCGGCGCCCAGCGGCTCGGCGACCTGCTGCGCCGCACCCGTGAGTTGCTCGCCGGCGGCGGCACCGCCGAGGAGGCCCTCTGGCTCCTGTGGAGCGGCACCCCCTGGCCCGCCCGCCTCCAGCGCGCCGCGCTCCGGGGCGGCGCGGCCGGGCGCAACGCCGACCGTGACCTGGACGCCGTGTGCGCCCTGTTCGACACCGCCGCCCGAGCCGAGGAGCGCACCGGCGGCCGGGGCGCCCTGAACTTCCTGGAGGAGCTCGACGCCCAGGACATCGCCGCCGACACCCTCTCCAAGCGGCCCGTGCGCCCCGACGCCGTACGCCTGATGACCGCCCACCGCTCCAAGGGCCTGGAATGGGGCCTGGTCGTCGTGGCCGGCGTACAGGAAGGGCTCTGGCCCGACCTGCGCCGCCGGGGCTCCCTCCTGGAGGCCGACCGCATCGGCAGGGACGGCATCGCCGAGCCGCTCACCCCGGGCGCCCTCCTCGCCGAGGAGCGGCGGCTCTTCTACGTGGCCGCCACCCGCGCCCGCGACCGGCTCGTCGTCACCGCCGTCAAGGCGCCCGCCGACGACGGCGACCAGCCCTCCCGGTTCCTCACCGAACTCGGTGTGGAACCGAAGGACGTCACCGGCCGGCCGCGCCGCCCCCTCGCGGTGGCCGCGCTGGTCGCCGAGCTGCGCGCCACCACCGTCGACCCCGACGCCTCCCCGGCCCTGCGCGACGCCGCCGCCCGGCGCCTCGCCCGGCTCGCCGCGCTCACCGACGACGAGGGGCAGCCGCTCGTCCCCGCCGCCCATCCCTACCGCTGGTGGGGTCTGTACGAGCCGACCCGCGCGACCGTTCCCCTGCGCGACCGCGACCACCCCGTGGCGCTCTCCGGCAGCGCCCTGGACCAGCTCGCGAACACCTGCGCCCTGCAGTGGTTCCTGGGCCGCGAGGTCAAGGCGGACGCCCCCGCCACCGCCGCCCAGGGGTTCGGCAACGTCGTCCACGTCCTCGCCGACGAGGTGGCCTCCGGCCGCACCCCCGCCGACCTGACCGTCCTCATGGAGCGGCTCGACTCCGTCTGGGACGCGCTCGCCTTCGACGCCCCCTGGAAATCCGCCCAGGAGAAGGAGCACGCGCGCGTGGCGCTGGAAAGGTTCCTGCGCTGGCACGTCATGGACCGCGCCGGCCGCACCCCCGCCGCCACCGAGCACGACTTCGACGTCACCCTGGAGGCGGGGGAGTACGAGGTACGGATCCGGGGCTCCATGGACCGCGTCGAGGCCGACGAGCACGGCCGGGCCTACGTCGTCGACTTCAAGACCGGCAAGTCGGCCCCCACCAAGGACGAGGTCGCCCGCCACCCCCAGCTCGCGGTGTACCAGCTCGCGGTCCGCGAGGGCGCCGTCGACGAGGTCTTCGACGGCCGCCGGCCCGAGCCCGGCGGCGCCGAACTCGTCCAGCTGCGCCAGGCCGCCCCCAAGAAGGAGGGCGGGGACGAGCTGCCCAAGGTGCAGGCGCAGGAGCCGCTCGGCGGCGAGTGGGTCGGCGAGCTGCTCGCGACGGCCGCCGGACGCGTACTGGACGAACGCTTCACCCCGTCCACCGGCAAGCACTGCGACCACTGCGCGTTCCGGGCCTCGTGCAGCGCCCGGCCCGAGGGCCGCCACATCGTGGAGTGAGGACTGTCAGTGGGGCCGGTTAGCCTCGTTGACCGTGACCACTCGCCTGACCGACCCCGAGCAGCTCAAGGAGCTCCTCGGCATCCCGTTCACCCCGGAGCAGACGGCCTGCATCACCGCGCCGCCCGCCCCGCAGGTCATCGTGGCCGGAGCCGGCTCCGGCAAGACGACGGTGATGGCCGCCCGGGTGGTCTGGCTGGTCGGCACGGGCCAGGTCGCCCCCGAGCAGGTCCTCGGCCTGACGTTCACCAACAAGGCCGCCGGCGAGCTGGCCGAGCGGGTGCGCAAGGCGCTCGTGCGCGCCGGGGTGACCGACCCGGACGTGATCGACCCGGACGACCCACCCGGCGAGCCGCGCATCTCCACGTACCACGCCTTCGCCGGACAGCTCCTCACCGACCACGGTCTGCGCATCGGGCTGGAGCCCAGCGCCCGCCTCCTCGCCGACGCCACCCGCTACCAGCTCGCCGCCCGCGTGCTGCGCGAGGCGCCCGGGCCGTACCCCGCCCTGACCAAGTCCTTCCCCACCCTCGTCAGCGATCTGCTCGCCCTCGACGCGGAGCTCGCCGAGCACCTCGTGCGCCCCGCGGACCTCCTCCGTCACGACGCCGAGCT
Source organism: Streptomyces sp. NPDC045701 (assembly GCF_056432045.1). Classification (NCBI taxonomy): domain Bacteria; kingdom Bacillati; phylum Actinomycetota; class Actinomycetes; order Kitasatosporales; family Streptomycetaceae; genus Streptomyces; species Streptomyces sp. NPDC045701. The sequence continues at coordinate 17,422 of NZ_JBWKJV010000009.1, forward strand.
GCTCGCCGCCCTGGCGGACGCCCGTCTCACCAACGCCGACCTCCGCAAGGTCCCGGAGGCCGCCGACGCCCGCCGCCAGCTCACCGACCTGGTGATCCGGTACCGCGCGGCCAAGCGCGAGCGCGACCTGCTCGACTTCGGCGACCAGATCGCGCTCTCCGCCGAGCTGGCCCTCACCCGGCCCGAGGTCGGGGAGATCCTCCGCGGCGAGTTCCGCGTCGTGCTCCTCGACGAGTACCAGGACACGTCCGTCGCCCAGCGGCTGCTGCTGTCCGGGCTCTTCGGCGGGGGCACCGGACACCCCGTCACCGCCGTGGGCGACCCCTGCCAGGCGATCTACGGCTGGCGCGGCGCGTCCGTGGCGAACCTGGACGACTTCCCCGAGCACTTCCCGTACGCGGACGGCACCCCGGCCACCCGGTTCTCCCTCAGCGAGAACCGCCGCAGCGGCGGCCGCCTCCTGGACCTCGCCAACGGGCTCGCCGAGCCGCTGCGCGCCATGCACGCGGGCGTGGAGGCGCTGCGCCCGGCGCCCGGCGCGGAGCGGGACGGCACCGTGCGGATCGCCCTGCTGCCCACCCAGGCGGAGGAGATCGCCTGGCTGGCCGACTCCGTCGCCCACCTCGTCCGCACGGGCAAGGAGCCGGGCGACATCGCGGTCCTGTGCCGCACGGCCACCGACTTCCCCGAGATCCAGGCCGCTCTGGTCGCGCGGGACGTCCCCGTCGAGGTCGTCGGCCTGTCCGGGCTGCTGCACCTTCCGGAGGTCGCCGACCTGGTGGCGGTCTGCGAGGTCCTCCAGGACCCCGGCGCCAACGCCTCCCTCGTACGGCTGCTCACCGGGCCCCGGTGGCGGATCGGCGCCCGCGACCTGGCCCTGCTGGGCCGCCGGGCCCGGCTCCTGGTGCACCGCCCCCGGGACGACGGCGACGCGGACCCCGACGAGCGCCTGGCGGCGGCGGTCGAGGGGGTGGATCCGGCCGAGGTGGTGTCGCTCGCCGACGCCCTGGACACCTTCCTCGAACCGGCCGGCGCGGACGACGGCCTGCCGTTCTCCGCCGAGGCGCGGGTACGGTTCGCGCGGCTCGCCACCGAGCTGCGCGAACTGCGGCGCTCCCTGGCCGACCCGCTGATGGACGTCCTGCACCGGATCCTGGCCGCCACCGGCCTGGAGGTGGAACTGTCCGCCTCCCCGCACGCCCTGGCGGCCCGCCGCAGGGAGACCCTCTCCAACTTCCTCGACATCGCGGCCGGCTTCGCCTCCCTGGACGGCGAGGCGTCCCTGCTGGCCTTCCTGGGCTTCCTGCGCACGGCCGCCCAGTACGAGAAGGGCCTCGACAACGCCCTGCCGGGCGGCGAGAACACCGTCAAGGTCCTGACAGCCCACAAGTCCAAGGGCCTGGAGTGGGACGTCGTCGCCGTCCCGGGCCTGGTGACCTCCCAGTTCCCCAGCACCAGGTCCCGCGAGTCCTGGACGTCCCAGCCCCAGGTCCTCCCGCACGCGCTGCGCGGTGACGCCCCCACCCTCCCGGCGGTCGACGGCTGGGACGCCAGGGCGCTGAAGTCGTTCAAGGACGCCATGAAGGACCACCAGCACACCGAGGAGCTGCGCCTGGGGTACGTGACGTTCACCCGGCCCCGCACCCTCCTGCTGGGCTCGGCGCACTGGTGGGGCCCCACGCAGAAGCGGCCGCGGGGTCCCTCGCCCTTCCTGCACGCGCTGTACGACCACTGCGCGGCGGGCTTCGGCGACATCGAGGCGTGGGCGGACGAACCGGACGAGGACGCCGAGAACCCCATGCTCCGGGAGGCCACGGCCGACCGCGCCTGGCCGCTGCCCCTGGACCCGATCTCGCTGGCCCGCCGCCGCGCGGCCGCCGACACGGTGATGGCGTATCTGGACTCCCCGCCGGACCCGGCGCCGGCGCCGGAGGACGGCCCGGGCCCGGAGCCGGCGTTCCCCGGCCCGGACCTGCCGGGCCGCGAGCACCCGGACGCGGACGCGTCCGGGCGCCCCGACCCCGTACACCTCCTCGGCCACCCCGATCCGGACGAGGCGTGGCCCGACGATCTCGGCGGGCCCGAGGAGGACAGGGCCGACGAGGACTGGGCCGACGACCTCGCCGACTGGGACGACTGGTCCACCGGGCTGCCCGGCGGCGGACCCGTACCCGGCGCCGCGCGGGCCGGCGCCGCGGCCGGCCCCGCCCCGTACCCGCACGACCCCGCCGCGCCCGCCGTGCACGACCCCGCCGCGCCCGCCGTGCACGACCCCGCCGCGCCCGCCGTGCACGACCCCGCCGCGCCCGCCGCGCACGACCCCGCCGCGTCCGCCCCGCACCCGCACGACCCCGGCGCGTACGACCCCGCGCCCGTCCCCGGCCCGCGCGTCCCGGCCCCCCGCCCCGGCGGGGTAGGCGACGACCCGGGGAACGGCGGGGGCGCGTCGCACTCCCGGCCGCGCGAGCCGGAGCGCCTCACGCCCGAGGAGGCCCGCGCCATCGCCTCCTGGGACCGCGACCTCGACGCCCTCACCGGGGAGCTCCTGCGCGCCCGCGCTACCACCCGGGACGTCCTGCTCCCGGCCGCTCTGTCCGCCTCCCAGCTGCTGCGCCTCGCGGCCGATCCCGAAGGCTTCGCCCAGGAGCTGGCCCGCCCCATGCCGCGCCCGCCGCAGCCCGCCGCGCGGCGCGGGACCCGGTTCCATGCCTGGGTGGAGTCCCGGTTCGAGGCGCTGCCGCTGCCCATGCTGGGCCCCGAGGAGCTCCCCGGCGGGGAGGTGTACGCCGACGAGCCGGAGATCGCCGACGAACGGGACCTGGCCGCTCTGAAGGAGGCGTTCGAGAACACCGCCTACGCCCACCGCACCCCCCACCGGGTCGAGGCGCCCTTCCAGCTGGCGCTGGCGGGGCGGGTGGTCCGCGGCCGTATCGACGCCGTCTACCGGGACGTCGACCCGGACACCGGCGCCGTCACCTACGAGATCGTCGACTGGAAGACCAACCGCTCCCGCACCGCCGACCCCCTCCAGCTCGCGGTCTACCGGCTCGCCTGGGCCGAGCAGCACGGCCTGCCCCTCGACGCGGTCACGGCCGCCTTCGTCTACGTGCGGACGGGGGAGGTCGTGCGCCCGCACGACCTCCCCGGACGCGATGGGATCGAGCGCGTCCTGCTCCGTGGGACGGCCGACGGGACGGCCCCCGACGCCGGATAGGCTCGGGGCATGAGCGAGACCCCGGACAGCGCCGTCCAGACCGTACGCGGGTACATAGACCAGCACCGCGCCGCCTTCCTCGACGACCTCGTCGAGTGGCTGCGCATCCCGTCCGTGTCGGCGCAGCCCGCGCACGCCCCGGACGTACGGCGCAGCGCCGAGTGGCTCGCGGCCAAGCTCCGGGAGACCGGGTTCCCGGTCGCGGAGGTGTGGGAGACGGACGGTGCCCCGGCGGTCTACGCCGAGTGGCCCTCCGGCGAGGAGGGCGCGCCCACCGTCCTGGTCTACGGGCACCACGACGTCCAGCCCGCCGCCCGCGAGGACGGCTGGGACACCGACCCCTTCGAGCCCGTGATCCGCGGCAACCGGCTCTACGCGCGCGGTGCCGCCGACGACAAGGGCCAGGTGTTCTTCCACACCCTGGGAGTGCGCGCGCACCTGGCGCTGACCGGCCGCACCGCCCCCGCCGTCAACCTCAAGCTGCTCGTGGAGGGTGAAGAGGAGTCCGGCTCCCCGCACTTCCGGGCGCTGGTCGAGCGTCACCGCGACCGGCTCGCCGCGGACGCCGTGGTGGTCTCGGACACCGGTATGTGGTCGGAGACGACGCCCACCGTGTGCACGGGGCTGCGCGGCGTCGCCGACTGCGAGATCGAGCTGCACGGCCCCGACCAGGACATCCACTCCGGTGCCTTCGGCGGCGCAGTGCCCAACCCGGCCACGGTCGCCGCCCGTCTGGTGGCCGCGCTGCACGACGAGAACGAGCGGGTGACGATCCCCGGGTTCTACGACGACGTCGAGGAGCTGACCGACGCCGAGCGCGCGCTGATCGCCGAGCTGCCGTTCGACGAGGCGTCGTGGCTCGCCAACGCCGCCTCGCACGGGACGCTCGGCGAGGCCGGGTACTCCACCCTGGAGCGGGTGTGGGCCCGCCCGACCGCCGAGGTCAACGGCATCGGCGGCGGCTACCAGGGTCCCGGCGGCAAGACGATCGTCCCCGCGTCCGCCCAGCTGAAGCTGTCGTTCCGCCTGGTTTCCGGCCAGGACCCCTACGTGATCGAGGCGGCCGTACGCGACTGGGTCGCCGCCCGTGTCCCGGGCGGCATCCGCCACAAGATCACCTTCGGTGCGCCGACCCGGCCGTGCCTGACGCCGCTCGACCACCCGGCCCTCCGGTCGGTCGTCCGGTCGATGAGCCGGGCCTTCGACGGCGCGAAGATCCGCTTCACCCGCGAGGGCGGCTCCGGCCCCGCCGCCGACCTCCAGGACGTACTGGACGCGCCGGTGCTGTTCCTGGGCATCTCCGTGCCGTCCGACGGCTGGCACGCGCCGAACGAGAAGGTGGAGCTGGACCTGCTGCTCAAGGGTGTGGAGACCGTCGCCCACCTGTGGGGCGACCTGCCCGGCGCCCTGCGCTGAGCCGTACCCCGCCCGAAGGCACCCCGCCGAGAGGCGCCCCGCTGAACAGACACCAGGAGAACCCATCCACGGGGGAGTTGGAAGCACAGTGAGCACCATCAGTAACGAGGCCGGGCACCGGCCGATCGGCCTCACCGCCCCGAGCGGCATCGACCGCGCGGCCCACCACCGTCTCGACGAGGCGTGGCTGGCCGCGGCGTGGAGCCACCCCACGACCCGGGTCTTCGTCGTGTCGGGCGGCCAGGCCCTGATCGACGACACCCCCGACGGACGCACCGAACTGGTCATGACCCCGGCGTTCGAGGCGCCGGTCACCGAGACCCACCGGTACTTCCTGGGCACCGACGAGGAGGGCGTCCGCTACTTCGCGCTCCAGAAGGACTCCCTGCCGGGCCGCATGGACCAGTCCGCGCGGCCGGCCGGGCTGCGCGAGGCCGGGCTGCTGCTGTCCCCGCGCGATGCGGGGCTCATGGTGCACGCGGTGGCGCTGGAGAACTGGCAGCGGCTGCACCGCTTCTGCTCGCGCTGCGGCGAGCGCACGGTCATCGCCGCCGCCGGCCACATCCGCCGCTGCCCGGCGTGCGGCGCCGAGCACTACCCGCGTACCGACCCGGCGGTGATCATGCTGGTGACGGACGAGGAGGACCGGGCGCTGCTGGGCCGGCAGGTCCACTGGCCGGAGGGCCGCTTCTCGACGCTGGCGGGCTTCGTGGAGCCGGGCGAGTCGATCGAGCAGTCGGTGGCCCGCGAGGTCTTCGAGGAGGCCGGGGTGACGGTCGGCGAGGTGGAGTACGTCGCCAGCCAGCCGTGGCCGTTCCCCTCCAGCCTGATGCTGGGCTTCATGGCGCGGGCCACGTCGTCGGAGATCGAGGTGGACGGCGACGAGATCGAGGAGGCCCGCTGGTTCTCCCGGGAGGACCTGCGGGCCGCGTTCGAGTCCGGCGAGGTCCTCCCCCCGTACGGGATCTCGATCGCGGCCCGTCTGATCGAGCTCTGGTACGGCAAGCCGCTGCCGAAGCCCGGGAACGTGGCGTAGCGCCGGTCGCCGGTCAGGCGCCGATCTTCTGCTTCACCTGGGCCAGCGAGGGGTTCGTCAGGGTCGTCCCGTCCGCGAAGAGGACGGTCGGGACGGTCTGGTTGCCCCCGTTGGCCTTCTCCACGAACGCGGCCGACTCCGGGTCCTGCTCGATGTTGACCTCGGTGTACGCGATGCCCTCCCGGTCCATCTGGCTCTTCAGCCGCCGGCAGTAACCGCACCACGTCGTGCTGTACATCGTCAGGCTGCCCTGCATCGTCTGCGCTCCTCGGTGTCGCTGGGGATGGTGCCTCGGGGCACCAGGAAGCAGAACGTACATCCCGGCGCCACCATTCCCGGACAAGTACGACCGGGGGGCCGGGCCTGTGGACAACCGTCCCGGCCGCCCCGGGCGACCTGGCAGCATGGCAGGGTGACAGCAGCAACGCACTCCACTCTCTTCCCGCAGGTCCCGGGGCCGAGCCAGTTCCTGGCCCCGCCCCGGGACGCCGACGCGGTGCTCGACGGGCTGGACCCCGAGCAGCGCGAGGTGGCCACCGCCCTGCACGGTCCGGTGTGCGTGCTGGCGGGCGCCGGCACGGGCAAGACTCGCGCGATCACCCACCGCATCGCGTACGGCGTCCGCGCGGGCATACTCCAGCCCAGCAGTGTGCTGGCCGTCACCTTCACCAACCGCGCCGCCGGCGAGATGCGCGGCCGGCTGCGGCAGCTCGGCGCGGGCGGCGTCCAGGCGCGGACGTTCCACTCGGCCGCCCTCCGCCAGCTCCAGTACTTCTGGCCGAAAGCCGTCGGTGGTGAGCTGCCCCGGCTGCTGGAGCGCAAGGTCCAGCTGGTCGCCGAGGCGGGCGCTCGGTGCCGTATCCGGCTCGACCGTAACGAGCTGCGGGACGTCACGAGCGAGATCGAGTGGGCGAAGGTCACCCAGACCGTCCCGGCGGACTATCCGGCGGCAGTCGCCAAGGCGCTGCGGGACGCCCCGCGCGACCCCGCGGAAATCGGCCAGATCTATGCCATGTACGAGCAGCTGAAGCGAGACCGTTCGGCCATCGACTTCGAGGACGTCCTGCTGCTGACCGTCGGCATCCTCCAGGACCGGCACGACATCGCCGACCAGATCCGCCGCCAGTACCAGCACTTCGTGGTGGACGAGTACCAGGACGTCTCCCCGCTCCAGCAGCGCCTCCTCGACCTGTGGCTCGGCGACCGCGACAGCCTGTGCGTCGTGGGCGACGCCAGCCAGACGATCTACTCCTTCACCGGCGCCACCCCCGACCACCTGCTGAACTTCCGCACCCGGCACCCGAACGCCACCGTGGTCAAGCTGGTCCGCGACTACCGCTCGACACCCCAGGTCGTCCACCTGGCCAACGGGCTGCTCGCCCAGGCCCGCGGCCGCGCCGCCGAGCACCGCCTGGAGCTGATCTCCCAGCGGGACCCGGGCCCCGAGCCGGTCTTCGCCGAGTACGCCGACGAACCGGCCGAGGCCGAGGGCACCGCCCGCCGGATCCGCGACCTGATCGCCGCGGGCGTCCCGGCCGGCGAGATCGCGGTGCTCTACCGGATCAATGCCCAGTCGGAGGTCTACGAGCAGGCCCTCGCCGACGCCGGCGTGCCCTACCAGCTGCGCGGCGCCGAGCGCTTCTTCGAGCGCGCCGAGGTACGGGAAGCGGGCGTCGCCCTGCGCGGCGCCGCCCGGGCCGGCGGCAACGACTCCCTGCTGGACGACGCCGAGGACCTGCCCTCGCAGGTGCGGGCGGTGCTGTCCACCAAGGGCTGGACCACCGAGCCGCCGACCGGTTCGGGAGCCGTCCGGGACCGCTGGGAGTCCCTGGCGGCGCTGGTCCGGCTGGCCGAGGACTTCGCGCGTGCCCGGCCCGGGGCGACCCTCGGCGACCTGGTCGCGGAACTCGACGAGCGGGCCGCCGCCCAGCACGCCCCCACCGTGCAGGGCGTGACCCTCGCCTCGCTGCACTCGGCGAAGGGGCTGGAGTGGGACGCCGTGTTCCTCGTCGGCCTCACCGAGGGCATGATGCCGATCACCTACGCCAAGACCGACGAGCAGGTCGAGGAGGAACGCCGCCTGCTGTACGTGGGCGTCACCCGGGCCCGGCTCCACCTCTCGTTGTCCTGGGCGCTCGCCCGCTCTCCGGGTGGCCGCGCCTCGCGCCGCCCGACCCGGTTCCTGACCGGCCTGCGCCCCGGCTCCGCCGCGCCGGGGGCCCGCACCCCGGGCGGCGGCGCCGGCATCGAACGCGGCGGCGGTGCGGCGGCGGTGGCCCGGCGCGGGCGCCGCGGCCCCGTGCGGTGCCGGGTGTGCGGCGCGACCCTCACCGACGCGGGCGAGATGAAGCTGATGCGCTGTGAGGACTGCCCGTCCGACATGGACGAGGCCCTGTACGAACGGCTCCGGGACTGGCGCTCGGAGCAGGCCAGGCAGCTCGGCCAGCCCCCGTACTGCGTCTTCACCGACAAGACCCTGATGGCGATCGCCGAGACCGTGCCGGCCGACGACGGCGAGCTGGCCCGCATCTCCGGCGTCGGCGTCCGCAAGCTCGGCCGCTTCGGCGCCGATGTTCTCGCCATCTGCGCAGGCCAGGACCCCGGTGAGGGGGGTGGGGAGGACTGATCCGAACTCGTCGAAAAAATAGTTTGCGCACGCCCCGTCAAGCCCCATAGGTTCTTAACCACGGAAACAGCGGCTTCTCCGAAGCCCTGTCTTCGTGCTGTACTTATCCGAATACGCGCGGGGCCGGTTCCGACCGATCCCCCAGAGACGCCGAGAGGAGGCGATTCCAGTGATCAGCATCAACAGCAGCTCCGTCAGCACCACCGCCAAAATGACCGATCGCGCGGTCGTCTCCGCCTGCTCGCTCGGCCTCTCCGGTTCGGCGCTCCTCGGCACCGGTCTGCCCGGCTTCGCCGCCGTGCGCCCTGCCACTCTCCTGGCGGCTCTGCCCGTCCGGGAGCGGAGTGAGCGACCGACCAAGGCACTGGAAGCAGGAGTAGCAGCAGGCAAGGCCCAGGCCTATGCCTTTGCGGCGACCGGTGCCGAAACCAAGACGCAGACCCAGCAGCACCACACGATGTGGGCCTTCCGTGGGCTCGAACCCTGGAGTGATCCAGCCTGATCCATGATCAGGCCGGCGCCTTCAGGGCCGCGGAACCCCACCCGGGATCCGCGGCCCTTCTGTTTTGCCCGAACGGGCGAGGCGGAGCGAAGGGGCCTCGGGACGACGCAGTACCCGGTACCAGCCCACCGGCCAACAGGCCGGACCGACCAGACGAGGAAAACGAAACCGTGCAACTCGAAGCGCACGCCCCGTCCGTACCGCCTTCCGAAACGATCCCCCCGCCCGGCCTCACGGAGGACTCCGCCTTGACCCCCCTCGCCCCCCTCACCGCGCTCACCGCGCTCGACGACGCCATCGAGAACCTCGGCGTACCCGTCCCCTGCCGCTCGTACGACCCGGAGGTCTTCTTCGCCGAGTCGCCGGCCGACGTCGAGTACGCCAAGTCGCTCTGCCGCACCTGCCCGCTCATGGAGGCCTGCCTCGCCGGCGCCAAGGAGCGGCGCGAGCCGTGGGGCGTGTGGGGCGGTGAGCTTTTCGTCCAGGGCGTGGTCGTCGCCCGCAAGCGGCCGCGTGGCCGCCCGCGCAAGAACCCGGTCACGGCATGAACGTCCGAGCCGGAACCATCGACCGCCCCCTCACGCACGATCCCCAGAAGCAGGCCCCGATGACCTCTTCCACCAGCGAGCCGTCCGGCTCCGCGAACCCAGCCTTCAGCACCTTCGACGCGACCGTTTCGCGTCAGAACAGGAACCGTGAAATGCAACTCATCCAAGAAGCCCTGGCTCGTGCGCATATGCATCAGCGCATGGCGGAAGCCGACGCGGAACGCCAGGCCATGCGCCTGGTCGCCGCCCGGCGCATGCAGCGCCGCGCCGAGCGCGTGTCCCTGCGGGCCCGCCGCGCGCTGGCCATGGCCGTCATGAACTAGTGCCGACGCGGCACTGACCACCAAGCGGGGACCGCTCCTGACGGGCCGGTCCCCGCCGTGCGTTGCGCGCTGCCCGGACCGCGCGGCGGGGTTATCGTCCCGTAGTGAACGAGCGGACTTCTCCCCCCACACAGCCGGGTGCGCGGAGCGTGGTGTGTTCCCGCTGCGGCGCGACGGCCGACGGCCACCCGGTGACCTGGACCTGTTCCGTGGAGAACGGCGGCCGCCTCTACTTCTGCGACGACTGCGCCCGGGCCCACCTGAGAGCCATCGAGAGCAGACTCGACTCCTCCTCGTGGTGATCCCTGTCACCGCCCGCGTGGCCGGCCCGCACGGAAGCGGGCCGCTTGGACCGGGCGCCGCACGGGCCGGCCACGCCCCGGGGCGCGGTCAGGCGTGCGCCTTCGCGGGTGCCGGATCGGCGTCGTCCCCGGGCAGGAAGCCGGGCAGCCACGACTCCAGTTCGTCGCGCATCCGGACCGTCGCGTTCAGCTGGCACAGCACCCCGATGGTGCTCAGCGTCACCCGGTGGATCAGCAGATACGACGGCGGCAGGTTGAGCTGCTTGCCCAACTGGTGCGCGGGCGAGCGTATATCGGCGAGCCGGGCGGCCTGGCCGCGTATCCACTCGCGGCTGAAGGTGAACTCGTCGGCCTCCGCCGGCTCGACGATCGGCAGGAGGTACTCCAGGACGGCGTCCGGGTCGAGGTCGATGGTCTCCTTCACGAACCCTTCGCCACGGAGCAGTTCGTAGACCCCCTCCGAGTCGCCCTCCAGGGCAAGCCGCAGTGAGGCACCGATGGTCTCCGGCAGGCCGCCCGGCAGCCGGTCCACGGTACCGAAGTCCAGCACCCCGAGCCGCCAGCCCGCCACGTCCTCCTCGTCCCCGTCGGGCAGCAACCGGAAGTTCCCCGGGTGGGGGTCCGCGTGCAGCAGGCCCGTCCTCGCAGGCCCCGAGAAGAGGAACCCGGCGAGCAACTGCCCCGCCCGGTCGCGCTGCTCCGGAGAACCGTCCGCGATGATCGTCGACAGGGGTATCCCGTCGAGCCACTCGGTCACCAGCACTTGGTCGGACTGGTGCACCACACCCGGCACCACCACATCCGGATCGTCCGCGAACACCTCGGCGTGCGCCCGCTGGGCCTCGGCCTCCAGGCCGTAGTCCAGTTCCTCGGCCACCCGGTCCCGCAGCTCGGTGATCAGCGGCTTGATGTCCATGCCCGGCACCAGCGGCCCCAGCATCCGGGCGAACCTGCTCAGCTGCGTCAGGTCCGACAGCAGAGCCTCACCCGCGCCCGGATACTGCACCTTGACCGCCACCTGGCGCCCGTCGTGCCACACGGCCCGGTGCACCTGGCCGATCGACGCGGCAGCCGACGGCTTGTCCTGGAACTCCAGGAACAGCTCGCGCCACTCCTCGCCCAGCCGTGCCTCAAGCACGGAGTGGACCGTCCGGGTCGGCATGGGCGGGGCCGCCTCCTGGAGCTTGGTCAGCGCCGCCCGGTAGGGACCGGCCATCTCCTCGGGCAGCGCCGCCTCGAAGACGGACAGTGCCTGCCCGAGCTTCATCGCGCCCCCCTTCAGCTCCCCCAGCACCCGGAAGAGCTGATCCGCCGTGCGCTGTTGCAACTCGCGGGACACGATCTCCGCGGACTTGCCCCCGATCCGCTTGCCCAGCCCCCATGTGGCCCGGCCGGCGAAGCCCAGGGGCAACGCGGCCAACTTGACGGTACGGGTTACCGCCTTCCGGGGTAGATCAGACATGCGCCCCTCCAAATCCCAGATGCCGTGCCGCGTTTGCCGTAGGCGTCGCTTCGTCGGCCGCGGTTACCCCGCCATTGTGTCCTGCCCGCTCTCGGGCCCCGAGGCGCGCACCCCCTCCGGTCGCCGGCCCGCCCCGCAGGGACAGCCGGCATGGGGCGCCATCCGTTCCGAGCGCCACTCCAGCAACGGCAGCGACGCCTCCCAGCGGGCACCGGTGCTCGCGGGAAGCTCCCCGTCCAGGAAGGACACCGCATGCGCCGCCGCGAGCCCCGCCACCGCGGCCGCCAGTCCCTGGTCGCACGCCGGCACCCTGCCGCGCCGCCCCGAACGCCACTGCGCCAGCATCCGCGGCCACGCCGGGTCCCGGTCGGACCGCTCCAGCTCCACACACCCCGCGCAGGCCGTGCCACCGGGCAGCACCAGTGGGCCCACCACGCCCGTCGCCTCGATCACTCCCGCGTACAGATGAGGGGTACCGGTGGCCACCCACTCGTCGGCGGGCACCGGGTCGGGGGCGTACGCCGCCAGTCCGTCCCGAGGGGCGACCACCACCAGCGACAGCCCCGGCTCCGACCCCGCCCGGCCGTCCCGCTCCGTCCGCGCGGCACGACCGCCCGGGGCCGACCGCCCCACCAGGCGCCGGGCCGCCGCGTCGCGCCGCTCACCGACCGCCTCGGCCGGCAGCCCGCCGGGCGCCACGTCCCACGGCTCGACCCGGTCACCGTCCCGCACCTCCACCCGGCCCACGCCCGACGCCGACAGCAGAGCCGCGATGCCCGCACCCACCCGCCCCGCTCCCCGCACCTGCACCCGCATGCCCCGCCGCGCCGCCAACCGCCGTGCGGCACCGCCCGGTTCGCGGTGCACGACGGACAGCGCCCCCAGATCGGCGCGCAGCCGGTCGAGCGCGCCGCCCTCCCGCCGCAGCGCTTCGAGCGCCGGGTCGCCGGCCGCGGCGTCGTCCAGCAGCCCCGCCTCCCCCAGCCGGTCCAGCAGCGCCTCCAGCCGCCCGTCCGGCAACCCCAGCGCCCGCGCCTCCTCACGCAGCAGGTCCAGCCCCCGCGTCCCGTCGAACAGGGTGAGCAGACTGCCCGTCGTCGTGTCCACCGGACCGACCACCACCGCGTGCGCAGGCGCCGCCCCGAACTGCACGAACTGCAGATTCCGCCAGGCGCGCCGCAGCGCCGGCTTCAGCATCGGATGCATATCCGCCCCCTGTGGTCCTCGTCGACAGCCGGTGATCTCCGGTGAGCCACGACGGTCTTGTCGATCTCCGGCGTCAGAATGCCCGGCACCGGCGCCGGCGGTGAAAAGTTGTCCACAGGTGCAGAGCATTAGTCGTTCAAATGGTGCAGCCTGTGGACGGATCACACCCGAACCGATCCAGGGGCGGGACTTCCCCTGCTGACAGCGGGTAACGTCGGGGCGTGCCCGCCGACCCTCAGCGCAGTCCGACAAGCGACCCGCCCCGCAGCGCCGGGACGCGTGCGGTCGAGGTCCGCAGGAGCTCCCGGCGCAACCGGACCGTCTCCGCCTACCGCGAGGGCGACCGGACCGTCGTGCTCATCCCCGCCCGGATGTCGGAGGCGGAGGAACGGCGCTGGGTGAACGTGATGCTGGACAAGCTCGCCGCCCAGGAGAGCAAGCGCATGCCCGGCGACACGGAGCTGGCCGAGCGGGCGGACCGCCTGTCCGCCCAGTACTTCGGCGGCCGGGCGCGGCCGACGTCCGTGCGGTGGGTGACCAATCAGAACACCCGCTGGGGCTCCTGCACCCCGGCGGAGGGCAGCATCCGCCTGTCGCACCGCCTGCAGGGCATGCCCGAGTACGTGGTGGATTACGTCCTCGTCCACGAGCTGGCCCATCTGCTGGTGCCCGGCCACGGGCCCAGGTTCTGGCGGTTGCTGGAGGCGTACCCCCGCACCGAACGGGCCCGCGGCTATCTCGAAGGGGTCGTCGCGGCGGCTCGGCTGCCGCACAGCCCGACCGCTCGCGGAGAGTGACATTCGTCAGTCCTGTACCGAAACAGTCCCGACTTGGCTCATTGTCGTCGCCAGCCGTTAGCCTGGCGCGACGCATTGGAAAAGTCGGGATGGGGGACGGTCGGTTACGCATGGCCAGGGAATTCCAACGGGGCCACAAGGCCAAGATCAGCGATCTCACACCCGGAACCGATCTGTACGTGGGTGTACAGATCACCGCTCCAGGTCTGACCTTCGACATCAGCTGCTTCGGCCTCGACGCCGATGAGCAGCTCTCGGACGACCGGTATTTCGTCTTCTTCAACCAGCCGAAGTCGCCCGAGGAGTCCATCCAGCTGCTCGGCGCGCAGGCCGGTGACACCGAGTCCTTCCGCGTCACCCTCGACCGCGTCCCGCCGCACATCCACAAGCTGTCCTTCACCGCGACGATCGACGGCGCCGGACAGATGTCCCAGGTGGGGCCCGGTCACCTCCGTATCGTCGCGGGCGGCGAGGAGGTCGCCCGGTACGCGTTCGACGGTTCGGAGTTCAGCACCGAGCGCGCCGTGATGCTCGGCGACTTCTACCTCAAGGACGTATGGCGGTTCGCCGCCGTCGGGCAGGGCTTCGACGGCGGGCTGGAGGCGCTGCTGAAGAACTTCGGCGGCGAGGTGGCCGAGGAGGAGCCGGCCGCGCCGCAGCAGCCGGCGCCGTCCGCGGCGCCGTCCTTCGCGCCGCCGCCGTTCGCCGCGCCCGGCACGCCCGCCGCGCCGCAGCCCGCGCCGTCGTTCGGCGCCCCCGCGGCACCGGCCCCCGCGGCACCGGCCCCCGCCCCGGCGCAGCCCGTGCACACCGCGCCGACGCTCGCCGCGCCCATGGCGCCGGTCGCGCCGACCCCGCCGCACGGCGCCCCGGCCCCGTACGGCCAGCCGCCCCAGCAGCCGGCCCCGCCCCAGCAGCCGCAGTACGGCCAGGTCCCGGGCCAGACCCCGCCGCACGGCGCCCCGTCGCCCTACGGCCAGCCCGCCCCCTACGGCCAGCAGCAGTACGCCCCGCAGCAGTACGCCCAGCCGTACGGACAGCAGCCGCCCGTGGGCATGCCCCCCGGCGGGATGCCGCCCGGCATGCCGCAGGGCGTTCCGCAGGCCGGTGCCGGGCTGGAGGCCGCACTCCAGAAGTACCGGGAGACCGCCACCGGCCAGCGCTGGACGCCGCAGAACCAGCACCTCATGCGGGTCGACCTGGCCATGGGCGGCGCCCCCGTGCTGGCCCGGCAGGGCAGCATGGTCATGTACCAGGGCAAGGTCGACTTCGGCTACAAGGGCGCCGGTTTCTCCGGCCGTATCGTCGGCAACGCCACGGGCCAGGAGATGCAGCTGATGCGCTGCACCGGACGCGGTCAGGTGTTCCTCGCCGAGAACGGTGCCCATCTGCACCCCATCGAGCTCCAGGGCGACGGCATCTGCGTCTCCGCCGAGAACGTCCTCGCCTTCGACGAGTCGCTGCAGTACGAGGTCCGTCGCATCGAGGGCCACGGCATCCCCGGCGGGGCGCTGTTCACCATGCAGTTCCAGGGCACCGGCACCGTCGTCGTGAAGACGCACGGCGTCCCGGTCGTGCTGCCCGTCACCCCGACCACCTTCGCGGACTGCAACGCGGTCGTCGCCTGGTCGGCCGCCTCCCAGGTGATCCTCTCCAGCCAGGTCCGGCTGCGCCGGAACGCCTACCCGGGTCACAGCGGGGAGACCGTCAACCTCCAGTTCCGGGGTGCTCCCGGCAACTTCATCGTCGTCCAGCCCTACGAGGTCTGAGGGAGCCCGAAATGAACCAGCAACTCGCGGGCTACGCCCCGACCCCCGTCGCGGCCCGGATGGAGAACCACGGCCGCCACATGCTCAAGGTCGCCATGGCCTCCGGCCAGGACCTGTACGCGCGCACCGGCTCCGTCGTCGCCTACGAGGGCTTCGTGCAGTACGAGCCGAACCCGCCCGCCGTCCGCCAGATCGCCTCCCAGTGGGTGACCGGCGAAGGCGCGCCGGTCATGAAGTGTTCCGGTGACGGGCTGCTCTACCTCGCCGACTACGGCGCCGACGTCGTCGTCATCAACCTCGACAACGACGCGCTCTCCGTCAACGGCACCAATGTGCTGGCCTTCGACGCCCACCTCCAGTGGGGTGCCGAAAGGGTCAAGGGCATGGCCAAGTTCGCCGGGCAAGGCCTGTGGAACGTCCAGTTCGCCGGCACCGGCTGGGTCGCCCTGACCTCACGCGGCACCCCGATCGTCGTCGACTGCGGCCGGGGCGAGGACGAGACGTACGTCGACCCCGACGCGCTCGTGGCGTGGTCGCCGGCGCTCAAGGTCAAGGGGAAGCGCAGCTTCAAGGCCTCCTCCCTCATCGGGCGGGGCAGCGGAGAGGCGTACCAGATGGCCTTCTCGGGACAGGGCATCGTCGTCGTACAGCCGAGCGAGGACAGCACCGACCGCCTGCGGGTCCGGGGCTGAGGGGGAGTGAGAACAACCATGCAGAGCCCGCTTTTCAGCAACACCGAACAGCAGAGCCAGGAGCGGTACGTCGTACAGAACCCGCAGCTCCTGCGGGTGGCCCTGACCGGCCACGACGACGTCCTCGCCCGCAAGGGCGCCATGGTGGCGTACCAGGGTCTGATCGACTTCGACGGCGAGTACCGGAACAACAACCAGCGCCGCGCCCGCGCCAGCACCGGTGAGGGCCTGGACCTGATGCGCTGCTCAGGGCAGGGCACCGTCTACTTCGCCAACCTGGCCCAGTACATCCACGTCGTGGACGTCGACCAGGAGGGTATGACGGTCGACAGCTCCTACGTGCTGGCGCTGGACTCCACCCTGCACACCGAAGTGATCGCCGTGGACAGCCAGTACGGCATCTCCGGGTCCGGCAAGTACCAGCTGAACATCTCCGGCCGGGGCAAGGTCGCCCTGATGACCTCCGGGCAGCCGCTGATGATGCAGGTCACGCCGGACAAGTACGTCAACGCCGACGCCGACGCGATCGTCGCCTGGTCGTCGTCGCTGCGGGTCCAGATGCAGGCGCAGACCCACTCCTCCAACGTGCGCCGCCGCCGCGGCACCACCGGGGAGGGCTGGGAACTGAGCTTCCTCGGCCAGGGCTTCGCGCTCGTCCAGCCCAGCGAGGTCATGCCGCCGCAGGACGCCGGCATCGGGCAGGGCCTCGGCGCCCAGTTCGGCGTCGGCCAGCACGGCGCCCACGCCCAGAACCAGAACAACGCCTGGAACTGACGGGACCAACGAGTGAGGGGCGGTCGCCTTCCGGGTGCCGCCCCTCACTGGTGGGTGGCGGTCGCCCTGCGAGGACCGCCACCCACCCCCGTCCTAGAACGCCGCCCGGGCCGCCTCGACCAGCCGCACGACCGACGCGTCGGCCACGGCCGCCACCTCCTCGTACCCGAACCAGCGCAGGTCCAGCGACTCCTCGCTGATCGCCGCCACCGCGCCCGGCGGAGCGACCGCCACGTACTGCACATCGAGGTGCCAGTGGCAGGGCGCCGGGATCGGGTGCCGGTCCAGCCGCACCGGCCCGACCGTCGCCCGGTCGCCGCCCCTCGTCGGCGCGCCGCGCGCTGCCCCTGCCGATGGCAGCAGCGTCAGCCCGGTGATCCCGGACTCCTCCGTGGCCTCCCGCAGCGCCGCCCCGGCGACCGTCCTGTCACCGGGCTCGCAGTGGCCGCCCATCTGCAGCCACATGCCCAGCTTCTTGTGCAGGGTCAGCAGGACCCGGCCGCGCGGCGGGTCCACCACCAGCGCGCTGGCCGTCAGGTGCCCGGCCCCGCACGCCTTCCACATCCCGTCCGGATGGGCCGCGAGGTGGTCCAGATAGACCTGCCGCAGCTCCGGCTGGTCCTCGTACTCCTTCAGTACGCGGACGGCGTCATCGTGCAGGCTCACTTGTCGGAGTCGTCCTCGCCCTGGTCGCGCTCGTCCTGCCCGGCGGCCTCGCCGAGCATCTTGTCGAGCTCCGAGAAGTCCAGGTGCTCGCGGTGGACGAAGCCGTCCGGGTCGTCCAGGTCGGACGCCGTCGGCAGCATGTCCGGGTGCGCCCACAGGCCGTCACGGCCGTCGACACCGCGCGCGTCCGTGAGCGACGCCCACAGCCGCGAGGCGTCCCGCAGCCGGCGCGGCCGCAGCTCCAGACCGATCAGGGTGGCGAACGTCTGCTCGGCGGGTCCGCCCGACGCGCGGCGGCGGCGCAGCGTCTCGCGCAGCGCGCCCGCCGACGTCAGGCGGCTCTTGGCGGCCTCGTGCACCACCGCGTCCACCCAGCCCTCGACCAGCGCGAGCGCCGTCTCCAGGCGCGCCAGCGCGGCCTTCTGCTCCGGCGTGTCCTCCGGCTGGAACATGCCCTGCTGGAGAGCTTCCTGGAGCTGCTCCGGGTTGGACGGGTCGAGCCCGCCGACCGCGTCCTCCAGCTTGCCCGTGTCGACCTTGATTCCGCGGGCGTACCCCTCGACCGCGCCGAACAGGTGCGAGCGCAGCCACGGCACGTGGGCGAAGAGCCGCTGGTGAGCGGCCTCGCGCAGGGCCAGGTACAGCCGAACCTCGTCCTGCGGCACTCCGAGGTCCTTGCCGAACGCCGTCACGTTCAGGGGCAGCAGCGCGGCCTTGCCGGCCGGCCCGAGGGGCAGTCCGACGTCGGTGGAGCCGACCACCTCACCGGCCAGGGCACCCACGGCCTGGCCGATCTGCTGGCCGAACATGGCGCCGCCCATGGAGCGCATCATGCCGATCAGCGGGCCCGCCATGGCCTGCATCTCCTCCGGCAGTACGTTGCCCATGGCCGCGCCGACCTGCTCGGCGACCGGGTCCACGAGCTGCTGCCAGGCCGGCAGCGTCGCCTCGACCCACTCCGCCCGGCTCCACGCCACGGCGGTGCCCGCCCCGGACGGCAGGGACGTCACGCCGTCCAGCCACAGGTCGGCGAGGCGCACGGCCTCCTCGACGGCCGCCCGCTCGGCGGGGCCGACGCTGGCGTCCTTGGTGCCGTCGGGCGTGCCCTGGGAGACCGTCTGGCGGGCGATCTGCTTGGCCATGTCCCAGTTGACGGGACCGCCCTCATAGCTCAGCATCTGGCCGAGCTGCTGGAAGGCCGCCCCCAGGTCCGTGGGGTTCAGCGAGCCGAACATCGCGGCGAACGGGTTGTCCCCGCCCATGCCGCCGAACCCGAAGGGGTTGCCACCGGCACCACCTTCGGCAGGTCCCTTCTTCTTGCCTTCGTCGCCGTCCTCCGGCTCCTCCGGCGGAAGGCCGAATCCGAATGGGGTGTCACTCACGGGGTTCCTCGGCTCGTAGGGCCGCCGGCTTCCTGCCGGCGGCGGCTGCCCGACAACACCACCAGCGTAGACATCCGAGCCGGATGTGGGCTCGGTGCTCCGCCGGCGCATGGCCTGGGGCAGGATGGACGCCACCTGGTACGTACGCGTCATACACGTACGTACTGAAGACAACCGCTGGAGACGCCCGGTGAGTTCCCCAGATCCACAGGTTCCCGCAGCGCACGACGCTGAAGTTCGCCAGAGGCGAAACAACTCGACCCAGTCCGCCGGCCGCGGCCCCGTCGTCGCGGTCACCGGTGCCGCGTCCGGCGTCGGCGACCTGCTCACCCGGCGCCTCGCCGCGTCCGACGAGGTCAAGCAGGTCATCGCCATCGACGAGCGCCGGGGCGAGGTCCCCGAGGCGCACTGGCAGATCCTCGACGTGCGGGATCCGGCCATCGCCGAGAAGCTGCGCGGCGCCGACGTCGTGGTGCACCTGGCACTCGACCTCGACCTGGAGACCGACGCGGCCGCCCGTACGGCGTACAACGTGCGGGGGACCCAGACCGTCCTGACCGCGGCCGCCGCGGCGGGCGTCCACCGGGTCGTGCTGTGCACCTCCGCCATGGTGTACGGGGCCCTGCCCGACAACGACATCCCGCTCTCCGAGGACGCCGAGCTGCGGGCCACCGCCGAGGCCACCGGTGTGGGCGACCTGCTGGAGATCGAGCGCCTGGCGCGCCGCGCGCCCCGCGCGCACCCCGGCCTGAACGTCACGGTGGTGCGCCCGGCCGTCCTCGTGGGCGGCACGGACACGGCACTCACCCGGTATTTCGAGTCGCCCCGGCTGCTGGTGGTCGCCGGATCCCGGCCGGCCTGGCAGTTCTGCCACGTCGAGGACCTGGTCAGCGCGCTGGAGTACGCGGCGCTGGAGAAGGTGGAGGGCGAGTTCGCGGTCGGCTGCGACGGCTGGCTGGAGCAGGAGGAGGTCGAGGAGCTGAGCGGCATCCGCCGCATGGAGCTGCCCTCCGCGGTGGCGCTGGGCGCCGCCGCCCGGCTCCACCGGATCGGGCTCACCCCCTCACCGGCCGGGGACCTGGCGTACACGATGCATCCGTGGGTGGTGAGCGTCGGGCGGCTGCACGACGCCGGCTGGCGGCCGGGGTGGACCAACGAGGAGGTCCTCGCCGCGCTCCTGGAGGAGGTCGAGGGCCGCCACACGGTCGCGGGCCGCCGCCTCGGGCGCAAGGACGCCACGGCGGCGGGTGCCGCGGGCGCGACGGTCGCCCTGCTGGGCACCGCCGCCCTGGTACGCCGGGCCCGCAAGCGCCGGGGCTTGTAGGGCTCCCGCGGCGGGGCTCTGTAGGAGGCTCCAACGCGCGCGTGGCCGGGCAGGGCGAAAACGCTATTCCGCGATGTCAGTGCCGTGCGGCACGATGGGCTGCATGGCACCCACGTACGACCACCCCGGCGAGCGCGCGGCGGCGGATCCGATCCGGCTGCTGGCGATCCGTGACACCCCGCTCTCCCTCGACGAGGTCTTCCGGGCGGTCGGTGACGACGCGGCCGGAGGGACCGCCCTCTTCGTGGGCACCGTGCGCAACCACGACGGTGGTGCCGACGTCGACGCCCTCGGGTACTCGCGGCACCCCACCGCCGAGGCCGAGCTGCGCCGGGTTGCGGAGAAGGTCGTCGCGGACTATCCGGTGCGTGCCCTCGCCGCCGTCCACCGGGTGGGGGAGCTGACCATCGGCGACCTGGCCGTCGTCGTCGCGGTGTCGTGCCCGCACCGTGCGGAGGCGTTCGAGGCGTGCCGCAGGCTGATCGACGACCTCAAGCACGAGGTGCCGATCTGGAAGCACCAGCGCTTCTCCGACGGCACGGAGGAGTGGGTCGGCGCCTGCTGAGCCGATCCGGACGGTGGGCAAGCGTCCGATTTGCGTAACCGGACCCCTGGCGTGAGCGTTGAACCGGCGGATGGTTAATCTGCTGATCAGTCAGTGCGTTGTGCTCACTGGGGACGGGAGGTCGCGATGGCAGTTCTCGCCTGGTTGCTGATTCCGCTGTTCGCTGCCATCGGAGCCGCGATATGGGGGAGCTGGGCCTCACGGGACCGGACCACCGGTGACGTGGCCGAGCTGGCCGGTTACGCGCGCTTCCGCGAGGTGATGGAGAAGTCCCACTCGGGCAGCGGCACGGTCTGAACCCCCCTGGCGCGCGTCCCCCCGGACGGACCGGCCCCAGGGGTGCACGGACGGACGCGTCCCGTACTGTCGTTCCATGCCACGCCGCACCGCGACGATGCTCGCCTCCACCCTCGTCCTGATCGCGCTGCTCTGCGCGGGTGTGTTCTTTCCGGTGCCCTACTCGGAAATGAGCCCGGGGCCGACGGTCAACACGCTCGGTGAGGCCGATGGCGAGCCGGTGCTGCAGGTCTCCGGTCACAAGACCTACCCCACGTCCGGGCACCTGAACATGACGACGGTCAGGGTCACCGGTGCGGACTACCGGATGAACCTGGTCGAGGCGGTCCACGGCTGGCTCGCGCACGACAGCGTCGTGGTGCCGCACGACACGCTGTACCCGAACGGCAAGACCGAGGAGCAGTCGACCCAGGAGAACGCCGAGGAGTTCAGCCAGTCCCAGGAGAGCGCGAAGGTCGCCGCGCTCGGGCAGCTGGGCATTCCCGTGGCGTCCCGGGTTGTCGTCTCCTCCGTGCAGAAGGACAGCCCCGCCGAGGGCACGCTGCACGCGGGCGACGTCGTGAAGGCCGTGGACGGTACGCCTGTCAAGGAGCCGCAGGACGTGGCGAAGCTCGTCACCAAGCACAGGCCGAAGGAGCGGGTGGTCTTCACCATCGTCCCGGCGAAGGACGCGGCGGCGGCCGAGAAGGCGGGCCGACAGCCCACCACCACCCAGCGGGTCACCATCACCACCAGGACGTCCGACGAGGGCGACCGGGCGATCGTCGGCATCCAGGCCGGGACGGACCACACGTTCCCGTTCACGGTGGACATCAAGCTCGCCGACGTGGGCGGCCCCAGCGCCGGCCTGATGTTCTCTCTCGGGATCGTCGACAAGCTGACCCCGGGTGACCTCACGGGCGGCAGGTTCGTCGCGGGCACCGGGACGATCGACGATGCGGGCAAGGTCGGCCCGATCGGCGGTATCGAGATGAAGCTGGTCGGCGCGCGGAACGCGGGCGCCAGGTACTTCCTGACGCCGGCGGACAACTGCGCGGCCGCCGCCTCCGACACGCCGGACGGGCTCACCCTGATCAAGGTGAACACGATCAAGGACGCGGTGGCGTCGCTGGAGAAGGTCCGCAAGGGCGCCACGTCCGGCCTTCCCCGCTGCTCGACCGGCTGACCCGAAGCACCGCCGCCCCGGCCGCGCGGCCCGTGCGTCCGAGGCGGCGCCGGCCGCCCGGCCGGGACGTGCCCCGGCGGGCGGGACCGGGCCGGGGCGGGCCTCCACGAACCGGGTCTCGACGAACCGGGCGGGACAGCGGGAGCGGCCCGGGCGGTCAGGCGAAGGTCGCCGCGAGGGCTTCCGCCAGGCCCGGGACCAGGTCGGCGCCGGTCAGGACCTCGGTGGGGGAGTCCTTCTCCCGCAGCCGGAGCGCCGACTCGCGGGCCCCGTCGCGCAGGACCGCCACCGTCATGCGGACCTCCTGGCGGTCCGGGTGGGCGCCGACCCACCTGGCGAGGCCCGCCTCGTCGAGGCCGTCCGGGACGGAGGCCTCCGCGGACGGCGGGAGCATCAGCCGCTCCACCGTCATCGCGCAGCCGACCACGGCGTCCGGCCAGGCGATGGTGCCGAGGAACTCGTCGAGCGGCCGGCCGGCCGGGATCTCCTCCTGCTCGATCGGGGTCAGCGGGGCGGCGGCCTCGTCGGAGCCGAGGCGGAGCTGGGCGGCCAGCCGCGGCTCCTGGGAGCGCAGCCGCGCGGTGTCGACGAGGGCGAACAGCCGGGCCGGCTGGTCCCAGCCGAGGCCGGACGCGTACTCGTCGATCTCGAGCACCGCGCGGGTCAGCGGGCTGGCGGCCATCGGGGGGCCTGAGGGGGAAACGTTGGACATGGTCAATATCCTGCCTCCTTTCGACCCCGGAACGGGAACTAGGTAAAGCTTCAGTAAGTTGCATCAGTGGGCTCTACGATCGCTGGGCCTGCTACACCACACGACCGCGAACTCGAGGGGCGCACGTTGGCTTTCCAGATGCCGGACCGCGGCGGAGGCCCGACCGGGCCACGGATCAGAGTCGGCCGGCCGTCCCGGCGGGCCCGTACCTTGCTCATGACACTGGGCGTCCTGGCCGTACTGGCCATGATCTTCGTCATGTTCGCCGGGTTCTGGACGGACTGGCTGTGGTACAGGTCCGTCCATTACTCGTCCGTCTTCACCACCACCCTGTGGACCAAGATCGGCCTGTTCGCCGTCTTCGGCCTGCTGATGGCCGTGGCGGTCGGACTGAACATCTGGCTCGCGCACCGGTTGCGTCCGCCGCTGAGCGCGATGTCGCTGGAGCAGCAGAGCCTCGACCGGTACCGGATGGGGGTCGCCCCGTACAAGAAGTGGGTGCTCCTGGCGATCACGGCCCTGATCGGGCTGATCGCGGGTGCCTCCGCCTCGGGGCAGTGGCGCACCTGGCTCATGTGGGTCAACGGGGTGCCCTTCGGCCAGAAGGACCCGCAGTTCGGGCTGGACGTGTCGTTCTTCGCGTTCGACCTGCCCTGGTACCGGTTCCTGCTGGGCTTCGGGTTCGCCGCGACCGTGCTGTCGCTGATCGCCGCGGCCCTGACGCACTACCTGTACGGCGGGCTGCGCATCACCAGCCCCGGTGCCCGCGCGACCGCCGCGGCGACCGGGCACCTCTCGGTCCTGCTGGGCGTCTTCGTCTCGCTGAAGGCCGTGGCGTACTGGCTCGACCGGTACGGCCTGGCCGTGAAGTCCAGCGACTTCAAGGCGACCGGCAACTGGACGGGCCTGCGGTACGTCGACGCCAACGCCTACCTCCCGGCGAAGACGATCCTGTTCTGCATCGCGGTCATCTGCGCCGTGCTGTTCTTCGCCACGCTGTGGCGGCGGACCTGGCAGCTGCCGGTGATCGGCTTCGGCCTCATGGTCCTGTCGGCGATCCTCATCGGCGGGCTCTACCCGGCGATCGTGCAGAAGTTCCAGGTCCAGCCGAACGAGCAGGCCAAGGAAGCGCCGTACATCGAGAAGAACATCGACGCGACCCGCAAGGCGTACGACATCGACCAGACGAAGCCGGAGAACTACTCCGGCAAGTCCACGGTCAAGGCCAAGGACCGGCTGCGCGCGGACGCCGACTCGGCGGCCAGCTACCGGCTGGTCGACCCGAACATCGTGTCGCCGACCTTCCAGCAGCTGGAGCAGCGGCGGAAGTACTACCAGTTCCCGACCACGCTCGACGTCGACCGGTACCAGGGCAAGGACACGGTCATCGGTCTGCGTGAGCTGAACATCAAGGGCATCCCGAAGCGGAACTGGATCAACGACCACTTCACCTACACCCACGGCTACGGCGCGATCATGGCCACGGGTACGGCGACGGACGCCAACGGCTCTCCGGTCTTCACCGAGTCCGGCCTGCCCACCAGCGGCCAGACCAAGAAGTACGAGCAGCGGATCTACTACGGCGAGAAGACCGAGCAGTACTCGATCGTCGGCGGGCCGCAGAAGGAGCTCGACTACGAGGAGAACGGCGAGAAGACCACCAGCTACCGGGGCAAGAGCGGGGTCAACCTCGGCAACGCGTTCAACCGGGCCGCGTACGCCGTGGCCTTCAGCGAGCCGCAGATCCTCTACTCGGGCGCCATCGGCGACGGCTCGCGGATCCTGTACAACCGCACGCCCAAGCAGCGGGTGGAGGCGGTCGCCCCGTGGCTGACCATCGACGGCGACGCGTACCCGGCGGTCATCGGCGGCCGGATCCAGTGGATCGTCGACGCCTACACGACGACGAACGGCTACCCGTACGCGTCCCGCACGACGCTGGGGGACACCACCACGGACTCCCTCACCGCCGGGAACCAGACGCGCGCGGTGGTCGCCCAGCAGAACCAGGTCAACTACATCCGCAACTCAGTGAAGGCCACCGTCGACGCGTACGACGGCACGGTGAAGCTGTACCAGTGGGACACCAAGGACCCGGTCCTCAAGACCTGGATGAAGGCGTTCCCCGGCACGGTCGAACCGAAGAGCGCCATCAAGGCGGACCTCCGGGAGCACCTGCGCTACCCGCAGGACATGTTCAAGGTCCAGCGTGAGCTGCTGACCCGCTACCACGTCCAGGACGCCGCCCAGTTCTACAGCGGCAGCGACGCCTGGCAGGTGCCGGACGACCCGACGAACAAGGACGGCAACGCGGTACCGCCGTACTACCTGAGCATGAAGATGCCCGGGGACACCAAGCAGGAGTTCGCGCTCACGACGACGTTCACGCCGAACGGCCGGCCCAACCTGGGCGGCTTCATGGCGGTCGACGCCGACGCCAACAGCGAGGACTACGGCCGGATAAGGCTGCTCAGGGTCACACAGGACGTGCCGGGCCCCGCGCAGGTGCAGAACAAGCTCAACAGCCTGCCCTCCGTGGCCCAGTTCGTCCGCGACCTCAAGGGCGCCGACTCCGACATCCAGTACGGCAACCTGCTGACGGTGCCGCTCGACGGCGGCTTCCTGTACGTCGAGCCCATCTACGCGCAGGGCCGCAACGCGCTCTACCCGCTGATGCGGAAGGTGGCCGTGTCGTACGTCGACGCGGACCAGCCGGAAGGCGACACGACCAAGGACACCACCGTGTTCGAGGACAACCTCGCCCAGGCGCTGAACGCGGTCTTCGGGGTGGACGGTGACACGCCCCCCACGCCGCCGAGCGATCCGACCAAGCCGCCGGTCACCGGCGAGGCCGCGCTGGCCCAGGCGATCGCGGATGCCCAGAAGGCGTTCGCGGACAGTGAGGCCGCTCTGAAGAAGGGCGACTGGACCGCGTACGGCAAGGCGCAGGACGAGCTGGCCGCGGCGTTGCAGCGGGTCGCGGGGGCGGACGCCCAGCGCAAGGCCGACTCGGACAAGAACGCCGACAAGCCCGCGGCCGGAGCGGCCAAGCCCGCGCCCGGAGCGGGTACGGCCGGAGCGGGCAGGCCCGCCTCGGACGGCTGATCCACGGCGGCCCCCTGCCCGTCCCGGGGCGGGCAGGGGGTCCTCCCAGGCGTGATACGGTAGTGACACAACGACGCGGGGTGGAGCAGCTCGGTAGCTCGCTGGGCTCATAACCCAGAGGTCGCAGGTTCAAATCCTGTCCCCGCTACGGAAAGCAAGGGCCCGGATCCTTCCAGGATCCGGGCCCTTGTTGCGTTTTTCGGGGTAGGCGTACCGGTGTTGGCGCTCATCTGAAGAACGGCCCTGACGGGGGGAGTTGGGGTGAGACGTGTTTGACTTGTCTCCCTGTGGGCATGTCGACAAAACGCTGAAGTGACCTCACTGGCTGCGGTATACCAGGTGTACGCGGGTAGCGGGTGGTGCGACGATGGGAATTATGGGGGACAGGGCAACTCTGTTGGAAACAGGGCGGTTTGTGCAGCGGTACGCCGAAAGCGCCGCAGATGTGATGAGCGACGCCGTCATGGAGACGACCGCCATGGACAGCGCTGAGCCCGGCGACCCCGTCGAGACCGAGGAGCGTCACCGCCGCGCCGCCGAGAACGGTGACACCGCCGCCATGAGCGTCCTCGGGGCCCTGCTGCTCCGCCGCGGCGACCTCGACGCCGCCGAGCCCTACCTGCGTGCCGCCACCGCCGACGGGGACCGTGCCGCCGCCAACAACCTCGGTGTCCTCCTCCACCAGCGCGGCTACGCCGACGAGGCGGCCGGCTGGTGGCGCATCGCCGCCGTGGCCGGTTCCGCCGCCGCCGCCCACGCCCTGGGCCGCCACTACCGTGAGCGCGGCGACGAGCCGGCCGCGGAGTACTGGCTGCGCCAGTCCGCCGAGCAGGGCCACGCCCTCGGCGCGTACGCACTCGCGGACCTGCTGGAGCACCGCAGCGACGTCGGCGCCGAGCGGTGGCTCCGTGCCGCCGCCGAGCAGGGCCATCGGGAGGCCGCCTACCGGCTGGCCCGCGCCCTGGAGCGCCAGGAGCAGGCCCGGTCCCAGGCCGCCGACGACACCGCGTCCACCACCGGTACCGAGACCGCCGAGCAGTGGTACCGGCAGGCCGCGGCCCGCGGGCACCGGCGCGCCGCCCTGCACCTGGGGGCCATCCTGGAGCGGCGGGGCGAGCTCAAGGAGGCCGGCCGCTGGTACCTGACGTCCGCCAAGGGCGGTGAGCCGCGGGCCGCCTGCGCGCTCGGGTTCCTGCTGCGGGACGCGGGCGACGAGGAGAGCGCCGCCGTCTGGTGGCTGCGCGCCGCCCAGGACGGCGACGGCAACGCCGCCAACGCGCTGGGGGCCCTGCACGCCGCCCGGGGCGAGCACCAGACCGCCGAGCGCTGGTACCGCGCGGCCACCGACGCGGGCGACGTGAACGGCGCGTACAACCTCGGGCTGCTGTTCGCCGCGCAGAACCGCGTCGCCCAGGCCGAGCAGTGGTACCGCCGCGCCGCCTACGCGGGGCACCGCGAGGCCGCCAACGCCCTGGCGATCCTGCTCCTCCAGAGCGGCGACCCGAACGGGGCCGAGCCGTGGTTCTCCAAGGCCGCCGAGGCAGGCAGCGTCGACGCCGCGTTCAACCTGGGCATCCTCTACGCGGGTCGCGACGACGACGGGACGGCGCTGCGCTGGTACGAGCGGGCCGCCGCGGCCGGCCACACGGAGGCGGCGCTCCAGGTCGGCATCGCCCGCCTGCGGGACGGTGACGAGCAGGAGGCCGAACGCCACCTGCGGTGTGCGGCGGGCGGCGGCAGCGCCGAGGCCGCGTTCCGCCTCGCCACGGTGCTGGACGCCCGGCAGGCCCCCTCCGGGCCGCCCGCGCTCGGTGAGCCGCAGGCGCACAAGAGCGAGTGCGAGGAGTGGTACGAGCGGGCCGCCGAGCAGGGCCACCGTCGTGCCCAGGTACGGGTCGGCATGCTGGCCGCCGCCCGCGGGGACACCGCGGAGGCGGCCCGCTGGTACCGGGAGGCCGCCGACGCGGGCAGCCGCAACGGCGCGTTCAACCTCGGCCTGCTGCTCGCCCGTGACGGGAACGAGCGGGAGGCGTCGCTCTGGTGGACGCGCGCCGCCCGGGCGGGTCACGGCCGGGCCGCCCTGCGCCTGGCGCTGCTCGCCGCCCGCCGGGGCGAGCTCACCGAGGGCCGCCGCTGGTGCGCCCGCGCGGTGGAGCTGGGCCCCGCCGAGGTCGCCGAACGGGCGGCACGGCTCAGCGAGGCGCTGCACCAGGAGCTGACCGCCTAGGTGGGTCGTCCCGGCAGGGGCCGCCGCCGCGGTGGCGCGGGCCCGGGACCGGCGGCCGGCCGGGGCGGGTGAGCGGCCGACCCGTGCGTCCGTGAGCGGCTCACGGGGGGCGGCGGCCCAAGGCTCTCTTATGGATTTGCGCTGGTCCACGCGGTCCCGTAAGGTTGTGTTCATCGACGCGGGGTGGAGCAGCTCGGTAGCTCGCTGGGCTCATAACCCAGAGGTCGCAGGTTCAAATCCTGTCCCCGCTACTGAAACCGAAGGCCCGGATCCCCAGGATCCGGGCCTTCGGCGTATCCCCGGCTTTCCGGCCGCCCGCGTTCCCGCCCCTCGGCTCCCCGTGCCCGGTACGGCGAAGCCCCCGGCGCGGATGGCGGCCGGGGGCTTCGGTGCCGGTCGTGACCGGGCGGCGGCGTCAGGCCGAGGCGCAGTCGGGGCAGACGCCCCGGTACGTGACCTCGACGTCCGAGATCGTGAAGCCGAAGCGCTCGGTGGTCGGCAGGTCGCCCAGCGGGTCGCCCGTGGGGTGCACGTCGCGGATGGTGCCGCAGCCGGCGCACACCAGGTGGTGGTGCGGGCGGTGGGCGTTCGGGTCGTAGCGCTTGGCGCGGCGGTCCGTGGAGACCTCCAGGACCTCACCCAGCGTCACCAGCTCGCCGAGCGTGTTGTACACCGTCGCCCGGGAGATCTCGGGCAGCCGCTCCACGGCGCGCGCGTGCACCTCGTCGGCCGTCAGGTGGACGTGGTCCCCGTCGAGGACCTCGGCCACGACACGCCGCTGTGCGGTCATACGCCAGCCGCGTCCGCGCAGTCGTTCCAACAGGTCACTCATGGAAACCAGCCTAACAGTAGGGGACCCAAGTCCCGAATCGGTGTGGCTTTGGAAGCGGGCTTGACTTAGACAATGTCCATTGTAGGATCGGGGACGGCATTAGCCAAGGGACAGGACTTGCAGGACACCGCAGGACACACGCAGGAGGCGCACGTGACGCAGGGACCGCTCACCACGGAGGCCGGGGCTCCGGTCGCCGACAACCAGAACAGCGAGACCGCGGGCGTCGGTGGTCCGGTTCTGGTGCAGGACCAGCTGCTGCTGGAGAAGCTCGCGCACTTCAACCGTGAGCGCATTCCGGAGCGCGTGGTCCACGCCCGCGGTGCCGGTGCGTACGGCACGTTCACGGTGACGGCGGACGTCACCCGGTACACCCGGGCGAAGTTCCTCTCCGAGGTCGGCAAGCAGACGGAAACGTTTCTGCGCTTCTCGACCGTGGCGGGCAACCTCGGTGCGGCCGACGCCGTCCGTGACCCGCGCGGTTTCGCGCTGAAGTTCTACACCGAAGAGGGCAACTACGACCTCGTCGGCAACAACACCCCGGTGTTCTTCATCAAGGACGCCATCAAGTTCCCCGACTTCATCCACACCCAGAAGCGCGACCCCTACACCGGCTCCCAGGAGGCGGACAACGTCTGGGACTTCTGGGGCCTGTCGCCCGAGTCGACGCACCAGGTGACCTGGCTGTTCGGTGACCGCGGCATCCCGGCGAGCTACCGCCACATGGACGGCTTCGGTTCCCACACCTTCCAGTGGAACAACGAGGCCGGCGAGGTCTTCTGGGTCAAGTACCACTTCAAGACCGACCAGGGCATCAAGTGCCTCACGCAGGACGAGGCCAACAAGCTCGCCGGTGAGGACCCGGACTCGCACCAGCGGGACCTGCGCGAGGCCATCGAGCGCGGTGACCACCCGTCCTGGACGGTCGGGGTGCAAATCATGCCGGCCGCCGAGGCCGCGACCTACCGCTTCAACCCGTTCGACCTCACCAAGGTGTGGCCGCACGCGGACTACCCGGTCATCGAGATCGGCAAGCTGGAGCTCAACCGCAACCCGCAGAACATCTTCGCCGAGGTCGAGCAGTCGATCTTCTCCCCGGCGCACTTCGTGCCCGGCATCGGCCCCTCGCCCGACAAGATGCTCCAGGGCCGCCTCTTCGCGTACGGCGACGCCCACCGCTACCGCGTCGGCATCAACGCCGACCACCTGCCGGTGAACCGTCCGCACGCCACCGAGGCGCGCACCAACAGCCGCGACGGCTTCCTGTACGACGGCCGCCACGCCGGTGCGAAGAACTACGAGCCCAACAGCTTCGGCGGCCCGAACCAGACCGGCCGCCCGCTGTGGCAGCCGGTCCCGGTCAACGGGGTGACCGGTGACCAGGAGGCGCCCGTCCACGCCGAGGACAACGACTTCGTCCAGGCGGGCAACCTCTACCGGCTGATGACGGAGGAGGAGAAGGAGCGCCTGATCGCGAACCTGTCGGGCTTCATCGCCAAGGTCTCGCGCGACGACATCGCCGAGCGCGCGATCAACAACTTCCGTCAGGCGGACGAGGACTACGGCAAGCGGCTGGAGGCCGCAGTCCAGGCCCTGCGCGGCTGAACAGCACTGGATCGCTTGTCGTAAGCAGAGGGCCGGCTCCCGTACGCGGGGGTCGGCCCTCTCGCGCGTCCGCTAACCCACGGCCATCGTGGCCTCGCGGAGCCGCACCGGCGCCCAGCAGCGGATGATGTCACGCACCGAGACGACGCCGACCGGCCCCTCGCCGTCCAGCACGATCAGGTGGCGGAAGCCGCCGTGGGCCATGGCCTGGGCGGCTTCGGCGAGGGTCCAGTGCGGCGCCGCGAAGACGACGTCCGTGGTGGTGTGCGCGCCGGCCGTCTCCAGGTCCGGGTCCTGGCCGGACCCCACGGAGACCAGGATGTCCCGTTCGGTGAGGATGCCGAGGCCGCTGGTGTCCTGGTCCAGGACGACGGCCGCGCCGACGCGGCGCGCCGCCATCAGGGCGGCCGCCTGGCGAAGTGTGTGTGTCGGGCCGATGGTGAGAACCACCGTGCTCATGGCGTCACGGACGAGCATGGGCGAAAGCCACCTCCTCGGTGAACCCCTCATGAGAAGGGATTCACAAGTGCACAAGCGGGGGGACTCTCAGAGTGGCAGTCGGCACGGCCGTCAACAAGGGGTCTGCGTCACCTGGCGCGCGTACGCCACTACCGTCCGCCCCCGCCCCGCCGCCGGACGGCGCCCGGCCACGGGGCGGCCGGCAGCGAGCGGTCAGCGCTGGTTGAGGTAGCTCAACAGCTCCTCGTGCAGCAGCCCGTTCGACGCCGCCGCGTTACCACCGTGCGGGCCCGGCGTCCCGTCGAGGCCGGTGTACACGCCGCCCGCCTCCTGGACAACGATCGCTGGCGCCGCCATGTCCCACAGCGAGAGCTCCGGTTCGGCGCAGATGTCCACCGACCCCTCGGCGACCATCATGTACGACCAGAAGTCGCCGTAGCCGCGGGTCCGCCAGCACGCGCGCGCGAGGTCGAGGAACCCGGCCAGGCGCCCCTGCTCCTCCCAGCCGCCCAGCGAGGAGTACGCGAACGAGGCGTCCGACAACTCACCGACCGAGGACACCCGCAGGCGCGTCGCCGACGACAGGCCGCGGCCCGCGTAGGCGCCCGCCCCCTTCGCCGCCCACCAGCGGCGCCCGAGCGCCGGCGCCGACACCACGCCCACCACGGGCTGGTAGCCGCCCGGCCCCGCCTCCATCAGCGCGATCAGCGTCGCCCACACGGGCACTCCGCGCACGTAGTTCTTGGTGCCGTCGATCGGGTCGATCACCCAGCGGCGGGGGCCCGTGCCCTCCACGCCGTACTCCTCGCCCAGGATGGCGTCGCGCGGGCGCGCCCGCTGGAGCTGGCCGCGGATCAGCTCCTCGGCCGCCTTGTCCGCCTCCGTCACCGGCGTCATGTCCGGCTTTGTCTCGACCTTCAGGTCCAGGGCCCGGAACCGCTCCATGGTGGCGGCGTCGGCGGCATCCGCGAGGACGTGGGCAAGACGCAGATCATCGTGGTAATCGGCCATGGGCCGACTCTATCCCGGTGATCCGGCCGGTTCAGCGGGGCCTATTGACAGTGCGTGGCCACCCGTCAACGCTGGGCGCAGAGCCGGAGCGACGGTGCGGGAGGCGACGATGCCCACCACGCGGGAAGCACTGCTGAACGCCGCCCTGGCGGCACTGCGGGGACTGCCCTGGCCGGCGGTCCGGATGGTCGACGTGGCCCGCGCGGCGGGCGTCTCCCGGCAGACCCTCTACAACGAGTTCGGCAGCAAGGAGGGGCTCGCCCGGGCCCTGGTGCGGCGCGAGGCGGACGCCTATCTGCACGGGGTGGAACGCGCCCTGGCGGCCGGGCCGGACGCCGCCTCCGGGCTCGCCGCCGTCGCCGAGTGGACCGTGGAGGCGGCGGAGCGGCCGCTGCTGCGCGCCCTGCTCACCGGCTGCTGGGGCGACCGGCTGCCCGCGCCGCGCCCCGCTCCCGTCCGCTCCCGCGTCCTGGCCGGCACCCCGGCGCAGCGGCGCGCCGACGCCGGACCGCCCACGCCCGGTGAGCTGCTGGCGGCGGTGCGGGAGCGGTCGCGGGCCGCCCTGGGGCGCGACGGCGCGGGGCCGGGCGAGGAGGCGTGCGAGCTGGCGGTGCGGCTGGCTCTGTCGTACGTCGTCGCGCCTGGCGCCCAGGGGCTCGACGCGCTGCTGCGGAACGCCCTCAGTGCGACGAGCCCGACAGCTGGAGACCGATGACACCGACGATCACCAGTGTGATGGAGACGATCTTCAGGACCGACACCAGGTCACCGAGGAAGACCATCCCGTAGACCGCCGTGCCAGCCGCGCCGATACCGGTCCACACCGCGTACGCCGGGCCGATGTCCAGCTTCCGCAGCGACAGGGTCAGCAGGCCGAAACTGCCCAGGGCGAAGCAGGCGAACGCGACCGTCGGCCACAGCCGGGTGAACCCGTGCGACAGCTTGAGGCAGACCGCGAAACCGGTCTCCAGGAAACCGGCGACAATCACCAGCAGCCACGCCATCGTCAGTGCCTCCCGCGTCGGTGACCTCGGTGAGTGATGTCGGTGACTGCTTCGTGTCACTCGGTGCGATTATGCACTTACCGGTCGGAGGCGCCGCGAACGCGCGCGGCTCAGTCGCCCTCGCGTCGCTCACGCGTGGCGAGGAGCCGGCGCAGCGAGAGCAACCGGGCCGCGTCGGCGTGCCCCTCGGCCACCCATCCGTCCAGCCCGCACTCCGGCTCGTCGTGGCTGCACGAGCGCGGGCAGCGCTCCGTACCCGGTACGAGGTCCGGGAAGGCGTTGATGACCCGGGACGGGTCGACGTGGTGCAGCCCGAAGGACCGCACGCCCGGGGTGTCGATCACCCAGCCCTCGGCCCGGTCGAGCGGCAGCGCCAGCGCCGACGTGGTGGTGTGCCGGCCGCGTCCCGTCACCGCGTTGACGAGCCCGGTGGTCCTGCGGCGTTCCTCCGGGACCAGGGCGTTCACCAGGGTCGTCTTGCCGACGCCCGAGTGGCCGACGAACGCGGTGGTGCGGCCGGCCAGGTATTCGCGCACCCGGTCGGCGGCGGTGTGCCCGTCGTACAGCTCGTCCTGGCTCGTGACGACGAAGGGGATGTCGAGCGCGCCGTACAGCTCCAACAGCTTCTCCGGCGGGGCGAGGTCGGACTTGGTGAGCACCAGCAGCGGCTCCAGGCCGCCGTCGTACGCCGCGACCAGGCACCGGTCGATCAGCCGGGGGCGGGGCTCGGGGTCGGCCAGCGCCGTGACGATGGCCAGCTGGTCGGCGTTGGCGACGACCACCCGCTCGAAGGGGTCGTCGTCGTCGGCCGTGCGGCGCAGCACGGAGGCGCGCTCCTCGATGCGGACGATCCGCGCGAGGGTGTCCTTCTTGCCGGTCAGGTCGCCCACGAGGGAGACCCGGTCGCCCACGACGGCCGCCTTGCGTCCCAGTTCGCGCGCCTTCATCGCCATCACGACCCGGTCGTCCACCAGGCAGGTCAGCCGGCCGCGGTCCACGGTGAGGACCATGCCCTCGGCCGCGTCCTCGTGCTTGGGGCGGATGCTGGTGCGGGGCCGGTTGCCCTTGCGGTTGGGGCGGGACCGGATGTCGTCCTCGTCGGTGTGCTTGCCGTAGCGGCGCATGTCGTCAGGCCTCGAGCATTCCGGTCCACATCTGCGGGAAGTCCGGCAGGGTCTTCGCGGTCGTCGCGACGTTCTCGATCTCCACGCCGGGGACGGCGAGGCCGATGACCGAACCGGCCGTCGCCATCCGGTGGTCGTCGTACGTGTGGAACACGCCGCCGTGCAGCGGGCGCGGCCGGATGTGCAGGCCGTCCGCGGTCTCGGTGACGTCACCGCCCAGCCCGTTGATCTCCTTGGTGAGCGCGGCCAGCCGGTCCGTCTCGTGGAGGCGCAGGTGGGCCACGCCGCGCAGCGTGGAGGGCGAGTCGGCGAGGGCCGCGACCGCGGCGATGCCGGGCGTCAGCTCGCCGACCTCGCCCAGGTCCACGTCGATGCCGTGGACGCGGCCCGTGCCGGTGAAGGTGAGGCCCTGCTCGGTGAGCTCGCAGGAGCCACCCATCTCGGTGAAGATCTCCCGCAGCGCGTCACCGGGCTGGGTGGTCCGCTCGGGCCAGTCGGGGACGGTGACCCGCCCGCCGGTGACCAGCGCGGCGGCCAGGAACGGCTGCGCGTTGGACAGGTCGGGCTCGATGGTCAGGTCCCGGCCCAGGAGCGCCGAGGGGGAGACCCGCCAGACGTCGGGCTCGCCGCCCGTCTCCGGCTCGTCGACCTGGGCACCGACCGCGCGCAGCATGTCGACGGTCATCCGGATGTGCGGCATCGACGGCAGCCTGGCGCCCGTGTGCCGCACCTCCACGCCCTGGTTGAAGCGCGGCGCGGACAGCAGCAGGGCGCTGACGAACTGGGACGACGACGAGGCGTCGATCTCCACCGGGCCGCCCTCCAGGGCGCCCGCCCCGTGCACCGTCATCGGCAGGGCGCCGCGCGCCTCGTCGTCGATCCGGGCGCCCAGGACGCGCAGGGCGTCGATCACGCCGTGCAGCGGCCGCTCGTAGGAGCGCGGGTCGCCGTCGAAGCGGACCGGGCCGGTGGCGAGCGCCGCGACCGGCGGGAGGAAGCGCATGACCGTTCCCGCGTTGCCGACGTCGATCGTGGCGGGGCCGTGCAGGCCGGCCGGGATGACGCGCCACCGCTCGCCGCTGCCGTCCGGGCCCACGCCCTCCTCGATGCCGACGCCCATCGTGCGCAGGGCCTCCGCCATCAGCAGGGTGTCGCGCGAGCGCAGCGGGTGCCGCAGCCACCCGGGCTCCGAGGCGAGGGCGGCGAGCACCAGGGCCCGGTTGGTGACCGACTTGGACCCGGGCACGGTGACGGTCGCGTCCACGGCTCCACTCGCGTACGGGGCCGGCCAGAGATCGAGCTGTGCGGGGGTTTCGGTCATGCCCCTCACTTTAGACGGGGCGGATGGTCACGGCCGATCACAGGCCGAGCAGCCAGCGTCCCCCGCCGATCAGGGAGCACAGGGAGACGGCGTGGAAGAAGAACAGCCACAGTGCCGCCGGTACGTGGGTGAGCCGCGACAGCTGATCGGCGTCCGAGTCCGGTGCCCCGACCGCCCGGCTGCCGCCACCGCTCCGGACCGGCGCTTGGCGCCCGCCGTAGCCGTGCCGCCGCTTGGCCTGGAGCTCGAAGACCGGGCGTACCCCGCCCAGCAGCAGGAACCACACCGCGCTGTACGCGAAAGCCGCCTGCACCTCCGGCTCCGTCAGCCACGACACCAGCAGGAAGGCCGCCGCCGTCACCACCACGGTGAGTGCCCCGTACGCGTTGCGGATCATCACCAGCATGGCCAGGAGCAGCGCGGTGGCGATCCACAGCAGCGGCGTGACGCGGTGCGCGGCGAGCAGCCAGGCGCCGCCCAGGCCCAGCAGGGAGGGCGCGGTGTACCCGGCGGCCGCGGTGAGGACCATCCCGAGACCGGTGGGCCTGCCCCGGCTGACGGTCAGGCCGCTGGTGTCGGAGTGGAGCCGGATGCCGTCCAGGCGGCGGCCGGTGAGCAGGGCGACCAGCCCGTGGCCGCCCTCGTGGGCGATGGTGACCGCGTTGCGCGAGACGCGCCAGACCCGGTGCGGGACGGTCACCGCGAGGGCGGCCACGGCGGTGACGACGACGAGCCACAGGTCCGGGGCGGGCTGGGTACCGAGGAGATCGGTGCTGGCCATTTCTCGGACGGCTCCTCATGGGGTCGGTGGTACGTGGCAATGTTGGCAAGTATGTGCGGACGTTATTCGGCGAGTCGTAGGCCCGAGGACCTGACCGGCCTCTTCCGGATAGAGAAGTGGGAGCCGGAGGAGGCCCTGGCCCCCGACTGGAACGTGGCCCCGACCAAAGAGGTGTACGCGGTCCTCGAACGACCCCTCAAGGACAAGGACGCGGACCCCGACCGTCCGGTTCGGCAGCTGCGGGTCCTGAAATGGGGCCTGGTGCCGTCCTGGTCGAAGACACCGGAGGGTGCCGCGCGGATGATCAACGCCCGCGCGGAGACCGTGCCGGACAAGCCTTCCTTCCGCCGGGCCTTCGCCCAGCGCCGCTGCATCCTGCCCGCCGACGGCTATTACGAGTGGGTGACCGGCGCCGCCGAGCGGCAGCTCGAGGAACAGGGCAGGAAGAAGCGCCCCCGCAAGCAGCCGTACTTCGTCACGCCCGCCGACGGGTCGGTCTTCGCGATGGCGGGGCTGTACGAGTTCTGGCGCGACCCCACGTTGCCGCCGGACCACCCGCAGGCGTGGTGGGCCACCTGCTCGGTGATCACCACCGAGGCCGACAAGGAACCGCTCGGAGTGGCCCCGGAGGAGGGCCCGCACTCGCTGGCCGACATCCACCCGCGCATGCCGCTGATGCTGACGCCCGACCGGTGGGACGCCTGGCTGGACCCGGCCCGCACCGACCCGGACGACCTGCGCTCGCTGCTCACCCCGCCGCCCGCCGGCCTGATGCGGGCCTACCCGGTGGCCACCGCCGTGAGCAACGTCCGCAACAACGGCCCCGAGCTGCTGGAGGAAATCGCCGCCCCCGAGGAGGAAACCCTCTTCTGAGCCCGGCACACGGCAGGATGGGCCGGGTGACCACCACCGAGACCGTCCCCACCGGCACCGGGGACGCCCGCATCACCTGGTACGAGGCCGAGGGCCGCGCCGCCCGCCTCGTGCTGGCCCTCGGCCACGGCGCCGGCGGCGGCATCGAGGCCCGCGACCTCCGGGCGCTCGCCGCGAGCCTGCCCTCCGCCGGGGTGACCGTCGCCCTCGTCGAGCAGCCCTGGCGGGTCGCCGGCAAGAAGCTGGCCCCCGCGCCCAAGCGGCTCGACGAGGGCTGGCGCGACCTGTGGCCGGCGCTCCGGGCCCCCGGCCTGCCGGTGGTGGCCGGCGGCCGCAGCGCCGGCGCCCGGGTGGCCTGCCGTACCGCCCGCGAGCTGGACGCCCGCGCCGTGCTCGCGCTGTCCTTCCCGCTGCACCCGCCCGGCAGGCCGGAGAGCTCCCGTGCGGACGAGCTGCTCGGCGCGGGGGTGCCCACGCTGGTGGTGCAGGGCGGCAACGACCCGTTCGGCCGGCCGGAGGAGTTCCCGGCCGGGGACCACGAGCTGGTCGGGGTGCCCTTCGGGGACCACGGCTTCGCCGTGCCCAAACGGGCGCCCGTCACCCAGCAGGACGCGCTGGCGGTGATCACCGACGGGGTCGGCGCGTGGCTGGACGCCCTGCGGTGAGGCGACGGCGACGGGCGGGAATGCCGGACGGTCCGCCCGGTGTTGTGACGGACGTCGGTGAGAGTACAGAGCCAGGAGAGGGAGTCCGTCGCATGGGTTCGACCATCTGCCCGAGCCGGTCGCAGTCAGCCACCGAGCTGGACTGGACCGTGCTGCCGGCGGCCAGGACCGCCCCTGGTCCGTCGGGTCGCACATCGGGCGGGAAGAATCGGAAGGACCTGTCCCCGGAAGGTCGACTATTCTCCGATTCGAGCGGGTCCGCACTCGGTCTCGCCGCCGCAGCGCTGGAGGAGGTGGGTCCGGTCACTGGGACCGACACAGGGACCGACGACGGCCACGAGGAGACGACGGCCGAGCGCAACGCGCGTTTCGAGCGTGACGCGCTGGAGTACCTCGACCAGATGTACTCGGCGGCGCTGCGCATGACGCGCAACCCCGCCGACGCGGAGGACCTGGTGCAGGAGACGTACGCGAAGGCGTACGGGTCCTTCCACCAGTTCCGCGAGGGCACCAACCTCAAGGCGTGGCTGTACCGGATCCTCACGAACACCTTCATCAACTCGTACCGGAAGAAGCAGCGCGAGCCCCAGCGCAGCGCCGCCGAGGAGATCGAGGACTGGCAGCTCGCCCGCGCCGAGTCCCACATGTCCACCGGTCTGCGGTCCGCCGAGTCCCAGGCGCTGGACCACCTGCCCGACTCCGACGTGAAGGAAGCCCTCCAGGCGATCCCCGAGGAGTTCCGCATCGCCGTGTACCTGGCCGATGTCGAGGGCTTCGCGTACAAGGAGATCGCGGACATCATGGGGACACCCATCGGTACGGTGATGTCCCGGCTGCACCGTGGCCGCCGCCAGCTGCGCGGGATGCTCGAGGACTACGCCCGCGAGCGCGGACTGGTCCCGGCGGGCGCCGGAGAGTCGTCGAACAACGGGAAAGGCTCGGGCTCATGAGCTGCGGAGAGCCGCACGAGACGGACTGCTCGGAGGTCCTGGACCACCTCTACGAGTTCCTCGACCACGAGATGCCCGACAGCGACTGCACCAAGTTCGAGGTGCACTTCGAGGAGTGCTCCCCGTGCCTGGAGAAGTACGGGCTGGAGCAGGCCGTGAAGAAGCTGGTCAAGCGGTGCTGCGGTCACGATGACGTCCCGTCCGACCTGCGGGCCAAGGTCATGGGCCGGATCGAGCTGATCCGCTCGGGCGAGGCCGTGCCGGACCACGACGTGACGGCCGCCACCCAGGAGTGACGACCCGGTCGCCCCGCTCCGGCGACCCCTGACGCCCCTGTACACACGAGACCGCCCCGCCCGCGTGGGGCGGTCTCGTGTGTACAGGGGGCCGCCGGACCGGGGGCCCGCGCGGTGGCCGGCTCCGGCGCGCGGCTTCCCCCGGGGACGGGTGGCGGTGGCTGCGGGCCCGCGCGGTGGACGGGGAGGCGGCTCCTGAGCCCTGTTCCGGCCCGCTCATTCCTCACATCACCCGAAGGTGCTAATCGGTTTCGTCCCGCCGCCGCGTCCTGGCCGAGTCGTTAGCCTGACGGTCCACTTGGTCGAGAAGAGCCGACGAGAGGCCGACGAGCCGGCGGGAGACGGTGGTGGGGATTCCGGTAGCGGCGCGCGCGTACATCGCGGGAGCCGTGGTGTGCGCCGCCGTGTGCGCGCTCCCGGCGTTCGGCCCCGGCGCCGGAACCCCCTGGTGGCCCCTCGCTCTGCTGGCCGCGCTCTACGCCGTCAGCGAGTGCCCCACCCGCCGCTCCCCGCTCGACGGGGCGTTCGGCGCCGGATCGTTCCTGTCCGTCCTGCTCGCCGCCGCCCTGCTGCTGCCGCCGGCGGCGGCGGCGCTGGTCGCCGTGCCCGGCGCGCTGATCTCGCCCGTCGCGCGGGAGCCCGCCCCGCCCCGCCGGATCTGGCGCGCCGCGCGGCTCGCCCTCGCCGGGTGGGCGGCCGCGCGGGCTGCCGCGCTGCTGGGCGGTCCGGCCGCGGTGGCCGCATCCGACTTCCCGTACGCCCTGGTGCCCGCCGGCGCCGCCGCGCTGGTCTTCTGCCTGGTGGTCACCGCCCTCGACGGCGGCATCCTGGCCGCCGCCGAGCCGGTGCCGCCGCGCGACGCCTGGCACGGCCTGCTGCCCCGGTCGCTCGCCCCGCACGCCGTGCACGGGCTCGCCGGACTGATGATGGCGGTGCTGTGGCGCAGCCCGTACGGCTGGCCGGCCGCGCTGTTCGTCCTGCTGCCCATGTGCATCTCCTGCTGGATGTACGCCCAGTACCACCGGGAGCGCGCCGCCCACCAGGCCACGATCCGGGCGCTGGTCCAGGCCGTCGACATCAAGGACGCCTACACCCGGGGTCACAGCGAGCGGGTCGGCCGGGCCTCCGTGCTCATCGCCCGCGAACTGGGCATGGACGAGTCCCGGCTCGACGTGATCCGGTTCGCGGGGATCCTCCACGACGTGGGAAAGCTCGGCGTCCCGACGCGGGTGCTCCGCAAGGACGGGCCGCTGACCCCCGAGGAGCGGCGGGTGATCGAGCTCCACCCGGAGTACGGCCACGAGATCGTGCGCGGCATCGGCTTCCTGGGCGAGGCGCGCGCCGCGATCCTGCACCACCACGAGCGGATGGACGGCAGCGGTTACCCGTACGGGCTCAGCGGCGACCGGATCCCGGAGGCGGCGCGCGTGGTCGCCGTCGCCGACGCGTTCGACGCGATGACGTCGACCCGCTCCTACCGCAGGGCGCGGCCCGTGGCGACGGCGGTCGCGGAGCTGGAGCGGTGTGCCGGGCGGCAGTTCGACCCGCGGATGGTGCGGGCGCTGGTGCGCGCGCTGGACCGGTACGGCTGGCAGACGGCGGTCACCGCCGACGAGAACGGTCCGGCCCCCACCGGCACGGGTACCGGCCCTGGTCCCGCCGACGGGCGCCCGGTGCCGCCGGCGCGGGCCCACGGGAGCGTCCCCGCGGGCCGGCCCCGGCCGGGTGGCGGGCCCGGCCAGGCCTGGGGCGGCGCCCGGTGACGGCCCGGCCGCACCGGGCCCCGCCCCACCGGTCCGGCGGCGGCACCGGGGCGGACGGCAAGGCGAGCGGTGGCGCGCGGACGGCCGCCACCCATGGCGGCGGCACCCGGAGCGGCGGGACCGCGAGCGGTGGCGCCCGGAAGTGCGGCGCCGGAAGCGGCGGCACCCGCCGGAGACGGGGCGCCGGGAGACCACCCGTTCGGCT
The DNA here is from genome assembly GCF_056432045.1 of Streptomyces sp. NPDC045701. NCBI lineage: Bacteria > Bacillati > Actinomycetota > Actinomycetes > Kitasatosporales > Streptomycetaceae > Streptomyces > Streptomyces sp. NPDC045701. The sequence goes on from NZ_JBWKJV010000009.1 coordinate 58,421, forward strand.
CATGGTGGGCGTGCTGCTCCGGGTCGCCGCCGGTACCGCCGCGGCGGCCGGGTTCGGCTGGACGCTGTGGCACGGGGTCGCCGAGCCGGGCACCGCGCTCGCCTTCGGCGTCCTCGTCGCGGTGGGAGAACTCGCCCGGTGGGGCGCCCGGCCGGACACGGGCGCGCCGCCCGTGCTCGAGGAGCCGCGGGGCAGGGAGCCCGCGCCCCTCGCGGCCGCCGGGGCCCTCGCGTACGCCCTGCTCGGCGAGTCCGCCGGGCGGCCGACCACCCACGGGGTCGCCCAGATCGTGACCGTCGTCGTCGCGGGCGCCCTGGTCGGGGCCGTACCGCAGGTGGCCCGGGGCCGTGGGGCCGCCGCGCTGGACCACCTGGCCCGCCGGGTGCTCACGGTCGGCTTCGCCGCCCTCTGCTTCCAGCCCCTGTACAACTCGGGCGAGTTGTTGCGGGCCGTCGGACGCGGGCCCCGCTACGCGCTGTTCCTGCTGGTCCTCCTGGTGCTGACCGCCCTGTGCGACGCGGTGCTGACCGCGTCGCTGCTGCGCGCCCGCACCGGCCACCCCTACGGTCCGCTGCTCCGCGACGAGCTGCGCGCCCTGCCGGGCATCGGCTCCGCCGTGTGCGCCACCGGCGCGGTGATGGCCCTCGCCGTGGCCGTCGCCGGGCTGTGGGCGCTGCCCGTCTTCTGCGTACCGCTGCTGCTCGCGCACCTGTCGTTCCGGCGGTACGCCGCGGTCCGCGACACCTACCGCCAGACCATCGCCTCCCTGGCGCGTGCCACTGAGATCGCCGGGTACACGTCCCCCGGACATGCCCACCGGGTGGCGGCGCTCAGCCGTGCGGTAGGACGCGAGCTGGGACTGCCGGGGCCCGATCTGACCGTTCTGGAGTACGCCGCACTCATGCACGACATCGGACAGCTGTCCCTGGTCGACCCCGTACCGGAGGGGGCCACGGCCCGCCTCACCGAGGCCGAGCAGCGGCGCATCGCCCTGCTCGGCGGCGCCGTCGTGCGCCAGACCGGCGCCCCGGCGGCCGTCGCGGTCGTCGTGGAACGGCAGGCCGACCCGTACCGCGAGCAGCCGCTGCCGGCGCGGATCGTCCGCACCGTGAACGCGTACGACGAGCTGTCCAGGGAAAGCGCGGAGAACCCGGACGGGGCCCTGTGCGCCCTCGAACGGCTGCGGCTCGGCGCCGCGCGGGACCATCACCCGAAAGTGGTGGAGGCACTCGCCAGAGTCCTCGCCCGGGGCGGCGTCACGGGGCCGGCCCCGGGGTAACCCATGGGTAATGAGCGAGCGTGCGACCCGGCATGGTTGGATGCGAACAAGAGGGTGTCCGGGGGCAGAGACCTTCAGCGACCGGCGGACCGGCAGGCGGGAATCGTGAGGATCTTCGGGAAGGTACGGCATCGGCCCTCCGCCTCGTGGCGGCAGGCCACCGACCGCGCGTTCACGCTGATCGGGGACGGGCGGTACGAGGACGCGGGCGCGCTGCTGACGCGGGCGGCGGACCTGGAGCCCTGGCTCTCGGAGTCCTGGTTCAACCTGGCGCTGCTGCACAAGTTCCGGCACGACTGGGAACAGGCGCGCACCGCGGGGCTCCGGGCCGTCGCGCTGCTCGACCGGGAGACCGGTGCGCCCGACTGGTGGAACGTCGGGATCGCCGCCACGGCTCTCCAGGACTGGCCGCTGGCCCGCCGCGCCTGGCAGGCGTACGGGCTGAAGGTGCCCGGGGCGGCGGCGGCCGGCGGGGAGCCGACCGGGATGGAGCTGGGCAGCGCCGCCGTGCGGCTGTCGCCGGAGGGCGAGGCAGAGGTGGTGTGGGGCCGGCGGCTGGACCCGGCCAGGGTCGAGGTGCTGTCCATCCCGCTGCCGTCCTCGGGGCGGCGCTGGGGCGAGGTCGTGCTGCACGACGGGGTCCCCAACGGCGAGCGGACGACGTCGGCGGGGCACAGCTTCCCGGTGTTCGACGAGATCGAACTGTGGGCGCCGTCCCCCGTACCCACCTGGGTGGTGCTGCTGGAGGCGGCCACCGAGGACGACCGCGACGCCCTGGAACGGCTGGCGGCCGACGCCGGGTTCGCCGCCGAGGACTGGTCGTCCTCGGTACGTCTGCTGTGCCGGGCCTGCTCGGAGTCGCGGATGCCCAGCGCCGAGGGCGAGGGCGATCACCTGGACCCGCACGACCACAGCGAGCCGGGGCATCCCGGGCCGCTGGGCCACCGGTCGCCGGGCGAGTTGTGGGTGCCGGAGCGGGAGTGCGGCATCGCGGCGCCCGCCGGGCTGGTCCGGGGGCTGCTGGACGGCTGGGTGGCGGACAGTCCGGACAGCCGCGAGTGGCGGGATCTCGAGGAAGTCTGCTGATTCCTGCCCGTAGGCTGTACGGGCACAACGCGCCGTGCTGCACGGGTACGGCGCCGCATCGGGTACTCAGGAAGGCGCAGAGCGGACATGGCGCAGCAGGAGACGGCTCAGCAGGTCGACGACGAGGGCTTCATCGTCGACACGGAGGACTGCGAGGAGCGCGAGCGCGCGTACCGCGAGCGCGGCACCTCCCGCCCGATCACGGTGGTCGGCAATCCGGTGCTGCACAAGGAGTGCAAGGACGTCACCGAGTTCGGCGACGAGCTCGCGCGGCTCGTCGACGACATGTTCGCCAGCCAGCGGACGGCGGAGGGCGTCGGCCTGGCCGCCAACCAGATCGGCGTCGACCTGAAGGTCTTCGTCTACGACTGCCCGGACGACGAGGGCGTGCGGCACGTGGGCGTCGTGTGCAACCCGGTACTGGAGGAGCTGCCGGCCGACCAGCGGCGCCTCGACGACTCCAACGAGGGGTGCCTGTCCGTGCCGACCGCCTACGCCTCGCTGGCACGCCCCGACTACGCGGTGGTGCGCGGCCAGGACGTGCGGGGCAACCCCATCAAGGTGCGGGGCACCGGGTACTTCGCCCGCTGCCTCCAGCACGAGACGGACCACCTGTACGGGTACCTGTACATCGACCGGCTGTCGAAGCGGGACCGCAAGGACGCGCTGAAGCAGATGGCCGAGGGGACTCCCCGCTACCCGGTCGTCCCGAACGACTGACCCCGCCTGCCGAGGGCCCCGTTCCGGTGACCGGGACGGGGCCCTCGCGCGACCGCCAATGGGCCGACAAATGACAGGTGGGCGTGGCCTGTTGACGCGCGTCGACCCCTCCGGCCAGTCTCGTGGGCGGTGTTCTTCACCGGACCGACCCGGAAGCTGACCTGGAGGCTCGATGCCCGGACGAACCGCACGACTCCTGCTCTCGTTTGTCATGCTCATGTTTGTATCGGCGACCGGGGTGGTCGCCACCGCCGGAACCGCCCACGCGGACGGCTGTTACACCTGGTCGCGCACGCTCTCCGAGGGCGCCTCCGGCGCCGACGTCACCCAGCTCCAGATCCGGGTCGCCGGCTACCCGGGCTACGGCGGCGTCCTCGCCGTCGACGGCGCGTACGGCCCCGCGACCACCGCCGCGGTCAAGCGCTTCCAGGCCGCGTACGGCCTCACCGCCGACGGGATCGCCGGATCCGCCACCTTCAGCAAGCTGTACGCCCTTCAGGACGACGACTGCACGCCCGTGCACTTCACCTACGGCGAGCTGAACGACTGCAACACCACCTGGGCGGGCGGAGCCGTCAGCGCCGCCACCGCCAAGGCCAACGCGCTGCGCACCATGTGGAAGCTGGAGGCCATGCGGCACGCGCTCGGCGACCAGCCCATCACCGTGACCAGCGGATTCCGCTCCTACGCCTGCAACGACGCGGTCGGCGGGGCGTCCGGCAGCCGCCACCTGTACGGGGACGCCGCCGACCTGGGCGCGGGGCCGCACTCCCTGTGCAAGCTCGCCCAGCAGGCCCGCAACCACGGCTTCAACGGCATCCTCGGCCCGGGTTACCCCGGACACGGGGACCACACGCACCTCGACCACCGCGCGAGCCGCTTCTGGTCCGCCTCCGCCTGCGGCATCTGACGGTTCAGGCCACCCGCACCGGTCCGCGGAAGGTGCGGCGGTACGCGTTCGGGGTCGTGCCCAGGGTGCGCAGGAAGTGGTGCCGCAGCGCGGCGGCGTTCCCGAACCCCGACCGGCTCGCGATCGCGTCCACCGTGTCGTCCGTGGCCTCCAGCAACTCCTGCGCCAGCAGCACCCGCTGGCGCAGGAGCCAGCGGTAGGGCGTCGTCCCCGTCTCCTGCTGGAACCGGCGCGCGAAGGTGCGCGGGGACATGTGGGCGCGCACCGCCAGCTGTTCGACGGTGATCTCCCGGTCCAGGTGCCGTTCCATCCAGTCGAGCACGTCCCCGACCGTGTCGCACCGGGTGCGCCGCAGCGGCCGGTCGACGTACTGGGCCTGGCCGCCGTCCCGGTGCGGGGGCACCACCATGCGGCGGGCGATGGTGTTGGCCACCTCGTGGCCGTACTCCTGCCGCACCAGGTGCAGGCAGGCGTCGATCCCGGCGGCCGTCCCGGCCGAGGTGACGACCGGGCCGTCGTCGACGTACAGCACGTCCGGCTCCACCCGTGCCCGGGGATGGCGCCGGGTCAGCTCGGCCGCGTGCCGCCAGTGCGTGGTGCAGCGGCGGCCGTCGAGCAGCCCCGCCGCGCCCAGCACGAAGGCGCCGGTGCAGACCGACAGCACCCGCGCGCCACGGTCGACGGCGTCCCGCAGGGCCGTCAGCAGCGGCTCCGGGTAGGGGCGGTCGACATAGCCGCCACCCGCCGGGACGGCGATCAGGTCGGCCTCGGCCAGCCGGCCGAGATCCTGCTCCACCTCCAGGATGAACCCGGCGTGGGTGCGCAGCCGGGAGCCCTCGGCGGACACCACGGCGAAGTCGTGCACGGGCAGCCCGTCGTCGCTGCGGTCCAGCCCGAAGACCTCGCACACCACGCCCAGTTCGAAGGGGTGCACACCGTCGAGCACGACAGCGGCCACGTTCTTCAGCATGCGACGAGTGTGGCAGTAATTCGATGTCCGATGACAGTCCTGCCACTGACTTTCCTCGCGCGGGACGGCGAGGGTGGAGGCATGGACACCTTCCTGGACTACCTCGTCGTCGCCGCGGTCCTCGCCCTCCTGGCGCTTCCCTCACTCGTCGGCCACGCCCGGGACCGCGCCGTCGACCGCCGGCTGCGGCAGGCGGAGCGCCCGGCGGCTGCCGCCCGCCCGGCCCCCGCGCCCACCGCGCACCACGCCGTGACCGGCCACCGCGGCGGCGGCCGGGGCCGCCCACCGCGTACGGCGCTCGCTCAGAAGTCCTCGTCGAGGTCGACCGAGCCCTCCACCGCCACCTGGTAGGCGGACGGACGGCGCTCGAAGAAGTTGGTCAGCTCCTGCACGCCCTGGAGCTCCATGAACGAGAACGGGTTCTCCGAGCCGTACACCGGGGCGAAGCCCAGGCGTGTCAGGCGCTGGTCCGCCACGCACTCCAGGTACTGGCGCATCGACTCGGTGTTCATGCCCGGCAGGCCGTCACCGCACAGGTCGCGGCCGAACTGCAGCTCCGCCTCCACGGCCTCCTTGAGCATGTCGGTGACCTGCTGCCGCAGCGCGTCGTCGAAGAGGTCCGGCTCCTCCTTGCGGACGGTGTCGACGACCTCGAAGGCGAAGTTCATGTGCATCGTCTCGTCGCGGAACACCCAGTTGGTGCCGGTGGCCAGGCCGTGCAGCAGACCGCGGGAGCGGAACCAGTACACGTACGCGAAGGCGCCGTAGAAGAACAGGCCCTCGATGCAGGCCGCGAAGCAGATGAGGTTGAGCAGGAAGCGGCGCCGGTCGGCCTTCGTCTCCAGCCGCTCGATCTTCTCCACCGAGTCCATCCAGCGGAAGCAGAACTGCGCCTTCTCCCGGATGGACGGGATGTTCTCCACGGCCGCGAACGCGGCGGCACGGTCGTCCGGGTCGGGCAGGTAGGTGTCGAGCAGCGTCAGATAGAACTGGACGTGCACGGCCTCCTCGAACAGCTGCCGCGACAGGTACAGCCGCGCCTCGGGGGAGTTGATGTGCTTGTACAGCGTCAGCACCAGGTTGTTCGCCACGATCGAGTCGCCGGTCGCGAAGAACGCCACCAGGCGGCCGATCATGTGCTGCTCGCCCGGGGACAGCTTCGCCAGGTCGGCGACGTCCGAGTGGAGGTCGACCTCCTCCACCGTCCAGGTGTTCTTGATGGCGTCCCGGTAGCGCTCGTAGAAGTCCGGGTAGCGCATGGGGCGCAGGGTCAGCTCGAAGCCCGGGTCGAGCAGGTTCTTCTCGGTGGCACTCATCACTGGCAGGCCTCGCAGGACTCGGGGTTTTCCAGGGAGCAGGCGACCGCGTCTTCCGGGGTCACCTGCGCGGGTACGGGAACGGTGGCCGGCGCCGCGGACGCCTGGGCCGCGCGGGCGATCCGGGTCGCCGGGCGGGAGCGCAGGTAGTACGTCGTCTTCAGCCCCTGCTTCCAGGCGTACGCGTACATCGACGACAGCTTGCCGATGGTCGGCGTCTCCAGGAACAGGTTCAGCGACTGCGACTGGTCCAGGAACGGCGTACGGGCCGCCGCCATGTCGATCAGGCCGCGCTGCGGGATCTCCCACGCCGTCCGGTACAGCTCGCGCACCTCGGCCGGGATCCAGGTGAAGCCCTGCACCGAGCCGCTGGACTCGCGCAGCGCCTCGCGGGTCTGCGCGTCCCACACGCCGAGTCGCTTCAGCTCGGCCACCAGGTACGAGTTGACCTGGAGGAACTCACCCGACAGCGTCTCCCGCTTGAACAGGTTGGACACCTGCGGCTCGATGCACTCGTACACACCGGCGATCGAGGCGATCGTCGCCGTCGGCGCGATGGCCAGGAGCAGCGAGTTGCGCAGTCCGACCTCGGCGATCCGGGCGCGCAGCGCCTCCCACCGCTCGGGCCAGTTCAGCTCCACGTCGTAGTGGTCGGGGTGCAGCACGCCGTGCGCGGTCCGGGTCTTCTCCCAGGCCGGCAGCGGGCCGTTGCGCTCGGCGAGGCCGGCGGACGCCTCGTACGCGGCGAGCATGATCCGCTCGGCGACACGGGTCGACAGGGCACGCGCCTCGGGGGAGTCGAACGGCAGCTTCAGCTGGAAGAAGACGTCCTGGAGGCCCATCGCACCCAGGCCCACGGGCCGCCACCGGGCATTGGAGCGCCCGGCCTGCTCCGTCGGGTAGAAGTTGATGTCGACGACCCGGTCGAGGAAGGTGACGGCCGTGCGGACGGTCTCGTCCAGCCGCTCCCAGTCGATGTCCCCGCCCGACACGAACGCGCCCAGGTTCACCGAGCCCAGGTTGCAGACCGCCGTCTCCCCGTCGTCCGTGACCTCCAGGATCTCGGTGCACAGGTTGGACGAGTGGACCGTGTGGCCCGGCTCGGCGGTCTGGTTGGCCGTACGGTTCGAGGCGTCCTTGAACGTCATCCAGCCGTTGCCGGTCTGGGCGAGGGTGCGCATCATCCGGCCGTACAGGTCCCGCGCCGGCATGGTCTTGCGGGCCAGCCCCCTGGCCTCGGCGGCGCGGTACGCGGTGTCGAACTCCTCGCCCCACAGGTCGACCAGCTCCGGCACGTCGGCCGGCGAGAACAGCGACCACTCGGCGTCGGCGTTGACCCGGCGCATGAACTCGTCGGGGATCCAGTGCGCCAGGTTCAGGTTGTGCGTACGGCGGGCGTCTTCGCCCGTGTTGTCGCGCAGCTCCAGGAACTCCTCGATGTCCGCGTGCCACGTCTCCAGGTACACGGCCGCCGCGCCCTTGCGCCGCCCGCCCTGGTTCACGGCCGCCACCGAGGCGTCCAGCGTCTTCAGGAACGGCACGATGCCGTTGGAGTGCCCGTTGGTGCCGCGGATCAGCGAACCGCGCGCCCGGATGCGGGAGTACGACAGGCCGATGCCGCCCGCGTGCTTGGAGAGCCGCGCCACCTGGTGGTAGCGGTCGTAGATGGAGTCCAGCTCGTCCAGCGGGGAGTCCAGCAGGTAGCACGAGGACATCTGCGGGTGGCGGGTGCCGGAGTTGAACAGCGTGGGGGAGGAGGGCAGGTAGTCCAGCCGGCTCATCAGCCGGTACAGGGCCGCGACCTCGTCCAGGGCGCGCGCCGAGTCGTCCTCGGCCAGCCCGGCCGCCACCCGCAGCATGAAGTGCTGCGGCGTCTCGATCACCTTTCGGGTGATCGGGTGCCGGAGCAGGTAGCGCGAGTACAGCGTCCGCAGCCCGAAGTAACCGAACCGGTCGTCCGCCGCCGGGTCGATCAGCGCGTCCATCCGGTCCGCGTGGAGCGTCACGAACGCCGCTGTACGGTCCGCGATCAGACCCTCCCGGTGCCCCACGGCCACCGACGCCGAGAACGCCACCGCGCCCTGCCCGGCCGCCTCCTGGGCGATGGTCCGGGTCAGCAGCCGCGCCGCGAGCCGGGAGTAGGCGGGGTCCTCGGAGATGAGCCCGGCGGCCGCTTCGGTGGCGAGCTCGCGCAGCTCGGCCTCGTCCGAACCGGCGTGCCGGCCGCGCAGCGCGGCGGCGGCGACCCGGCCGGGGTCGGTGTCGGGCAGATCGGCGGTGAGGTCGGTCAGGGTCCGCAGCAGTACGGTCCCGGGTCCGTCGTTCCCGTCGCCTTCGATCGCTGAGACCGGATCGGCTGGCGCGATGGTCACTGGGGGCTCTCCCTCGCTCGGCTCGGGGCCACCGGCGGGGCGGGCGGGGGAGCGGGCACGCCCGGGCACGAGGGCACGGGGCACCGCGTCCACCGGCCCATTCCGCGAGGCCCGGACGTCTGGGCACCCGGGCCGGACGGTCCGGGCGCGCTGTCGGCAGGTCTTCGGACTCGCAGGTACACAAAGGCACACCAACACACCGTTGCGGGACAGTTCCGGATTTCCACCGGATTCCCCTGCGGCGACAGCGAGCACGAGCATACATGTGGGGGGCGCCCGTTGAAGCACCCCCCACATGTTGTGTCTCGTGTGGCTCAGAACTCCAGTGCGTACGTGGAGAGCGTCACGCCCGGAACCGGTTCCCAGTCCCGTCCGGGAGTCCGTACGAACCCCAGCCGCTCGTAGATCCGGTGCGCCGCCCGCATGGACGCCTGCGTGGACAGCACCAGCCGCGCGCACCCGGCGACCTCCCTGGCCCGCTCCACGCACGCCCGCACCAGCGCCTCGCCCGCGCCCCGCCGGCGTGCCTCCCGCTCCACCGCCAGCATCCGCAGCTCCGCCTCCCCGGCCCGCGCGAGTTCGGCCCAGGGGGTGCCGGCCCGCGCGACGAGCGTCACCCCGCCGAGGACCCGTCCGTCCTCCCCGACCGCGACCAGCACGTCCGCCTCGGCGGCCCGCCGGGCCACGTCCCGCAGACCGATGAGGTACTCGTCGCTCTCCCCGAAGGCCAGCAGTCCGTCGCCGAGATAGGCCCGGGCGGTGACCTCGGCGAGCGCCCCGTGTTCCTCCGGCCGTACCGCCCTGATGGTGATGTCCATGGTCCGAGTGTGGAGGGGTACGGCGACGGGCCGCCGCATTTCCGTCCCCGGAAACACGGCGGCCCGCGGTGCGGTCACCCGCTCAGCAGCAGCGGAACCCGTCGCGGGGGTCCGCCTCCCGCGCGTCGGTGCGCCTGCGCTCGAACTCCCGCCGGGTCATGACCGCGGCGTCCGGATCGAGGGAGCGGGCGTGGGCGACGTACGTGTCGTACGCGGCCTCGCCGGACACCTCGCGCACGTACCAGCGGACCCAGCCCGCCGCGCGCCGCAGCCGGCCGCCCGTGCGCGTCGCCACCGCGGGGGTCACCGGGAGCCGGTCCCGGCCGGCGTCTCGTCACCGGTGCCGTCCTTGCGGACGCCGCCCTCGGGTCCGAGCCCGGCGGCGACGAGTTCGGCCTTCTCCTCCGCCGTGGGGATCAGCCCGGCCGGGGCGACGATCCGGGACTCGGTGTACGGGGCCTCCGACAGCTTCACGTCGGCGGGCCGGGTCACCGCCTTGTAGCAGACCCGCCCGGCGTCGGCGATCACCACGACGATGAGGAGGGCGAAGAGGGCCGAGAGGACCCCGTCGACCGTGGAGTTGGTGACGACCGTGTGCATGTCGTCCATGGACTTGGCGGGGGGCAGCAGCTGCCCGGAGTCGATGCCGGCCTGGTACTTGTCCCGCTGGGCGAAGAAGCCCACCCGGGGGTCGGCCGAGAAGATCTTCTGCCAGCTGGCGGTCAGCGTGACCGCGACGTCCCAGGCGAGCGGCACACCGGTCACCCACGCCCACTTCAGGCGGCCGGACTTGACGAGCAGGGTCGTGCAGACGGCCAGCGCCACGGCGGCCAGCAGCTGGTTGGCGATGCCGAACAGCGGGAAGAGCTGGTTGATGCCGCCCAGCGGGTCGTGCACGCCGACCCAGAGGAAGTAGCCCCAGCCGCCGACGACGACCGCGCTGGCGATCCAGACGCCCGGCTTCCAGCTGACCTGCTTGAAGGGCTTGTGGACGTTGCCGAGCATGTCCTGGAGCATGAAGCGGCCCACGCGGGTGCCGGCGTCCACGGTCGTCAGGATGAACAGCGCCTCGAACATGATGGCGAAGTGGTACCAGAACGCCTTCATGGCGGTACCGCCGACGACGGCGGAGAAGATCTCCGACATGCCGAGGGCGAACGTCGGGGCGCCACCGGTCCGGGACAGCAGCGACGCCTCCTCCACGTCGGCCGCGGCCTTGGCCAGCTGGTCGGGGGAGATGGTGAAGCCGAAGTTCGACACCGCCTCGGAGGCCGACTGCACCGTCGTGCCGATCACGCCGCTGGGCGAGTTGATGGCGAAGAAGAGGCCGGGGTCGATGATCGACGCCGTGATCATCGCCATGACGGCGACGAACGACTCGGTGAGCATGGCCCCGTAGCCGATCATCCGGATCTGGGTCTCCTTCTGGACCATCTTCGGGGTGGTGCCCGAGGAGACCAGGGAGTGGAAGCCGGAGAGGGCGCCGCACGCGATGGTGATGAAGACGAACGGGAACATCGACCCGGCGAAGACCGGACCGTCGCCGCGGCTCGCGAAGTCGGTGACCGCCGGCATCTTCAGGGTCGGCAGGGCGACGAAGACGCCGACGGCGAGCAGGACTATGGTGCCGACCTTCATGAAGGTCGACAGGTAGTCGCGCGGTGCCAGCAGCATCCACACCGGCAGTACGGAGGCGAGGAAGCCGTACACGATCATCCAGACGACCAGGGTGCCCGGCTCCAGAGTGAAGGTGCCGGCGAGGGAGGACTCGGCGACCCAGCCGCCCGCGACGATGGCCAGCAGCAGCAGCGCGACGCCGATGACGGAGACCTCGGTGACCCGGCCGGGCCGCAGCACCCGCAGGTACACGCCCATGAACAGGGCGATCGGGATGGTCATGCCGATGGAGAAGACGCCCCAGGGCGAGTGCGCCAGGGCGTTGACGATGACCAGGGCCAGCACCGCCAACAGAATGATCATGATGGCGAAGACGGCGATCAGCGCCGCGGCGCCGCCGAAGGGGCCGATCTCGTCGCGGGCCATCTGCCCGAGGGAGCGGCCGTCACGGCGGGTGGAGAAGAACAGCGTCACCATGTCCTGGACGGCACCGGCGAAGATGACGCCGACGATGATCCAGATGGTGCCCGGCAGGTAGCCCATCTGCGCGGCGAGGACGGGCCCCACCAGGGGGCCGGCGCCGGCGACCGCGGCGAAGTGGTGGCCGAACAGCACCCGGCGGTCGGTGGGGTGGAAGTCGACACCGTTGTCGAGCCGCTCGGCCGGGGTGGCCCGGGTCTTGTCGACCTTGAGCACCCGGTTCGCGATGAAGCGGGAGTAGAAGCGGTAGGCGATGGCGTACGAGCCGAGCGCCGCCGCGAGCATCCAGGCGGCCGAGATCTCCTCACCGCGGGAGACCGCGAGCACGGTCCAGCCGGCCGCCCCGGCCAGGGCCACGAGCGACCAGATGACGATCGACCGCGGAGTGAGACCCGTCCGCCGGGAGTTGGGTGGTGCCGTCGGCTCTGGCATGGTGCACGTCCCCTCGCTGATCACCTGTAATGCGCAGGAAATCTAGGGGAGCGCCTCGCGCAGCGTCACCCCCCGTCCGCATATCGGTACGGCAACGCTTTGGGGCGCACCACGCGGCGGGCCCGGCCCCGCCCGGTGCCGGCCGGGCCGAAACCTCAGCCGTTCGGCCGCTTGAGCCGTGCCACGAACTTGTACCGGTCGCCCCGGTACACCGAGCGCACCCACTCCACCGGCTCGCCGTTCCCGTCCAGCGAGTGCCGGGAGAGCATCAGCATCGGCAGGCCCACGTCGGTACCGAGCAGGCCGGCCTCCCGGGGCGTCGCGAGAGAGGTCTCGATCGTCTCCTCCGCCTCGGCGAGGTGGACGTCGTACACCTCCGCGAGGGCCGTGTAGAGCGAGGTGTACTTCACCAGCGAACGCCGCAGCGCGGGGAAGCGCTTGGCCGACAGATGCGTCGTCTCGATGGCCATCGGCTCTCCGCTCGCCAGCCGGAGCCGCTCGATGCGCAGCACCCGCCCGCCGGGCGAGATGTCGAGCAGCCCGGCGAGGGTGTCGTCCGCCGTCACGTACCCGATGTCCAGGAGCTGCGAGGTCGGCTCCAGGCCCTGCGCCCGCATGTCCTCGGTGTACGAGGTGAGCTGGAGCGCCTGTGAGACCTTCGGCTTCGCGACGAAGGTGCCCTTGCCCTGGATGCGCTCCAGGCGTCCCTCGACGACGAGTTCCTGGAGTGCCTGCCGCACGGTCGTGCGGGAGGTGTCGAACTCGGCGGCGAGCGTGCGCTCCGGCGGGACCGGCGTACCCGGGGGCATGGTCTCCGTCATGTCCAGCAGGTGCCGCTTGAGGCGGTAGTACTTGGGCACGCGCGCGGTGCGGGTGGCTGCCCCGCCCTCGGTCTCGGTGCCGCCCCCATCCGTGGCCATGGCCCGCCTTCCCGACTCCTGTGCTGTTGCCGTCACCGGCTCCTCCGTCTATTGCGGCTCACATGGTGGCACGGACCGGTCACGGGTCGTCGCCCTCCCTCAGGTGTCGGTCCGGTAACGGACCCGACTGCCCTTCTTATACACCCTTGACACCCCTAAAGGTCTAGGCCAAGCTCCGGGTTACTGGTCTAAACCATTAAAGACCAGGTCCCAGTCCCACGGGCAGCACGGGCAGTACACCGGTATGGCTTCGCGGTGGGGGCAGGGTTTGCAGGCATCCCTGAGGAGGGTGGCGTGAAGCGCAAGCTCATCGCGGCGATAGGCGTCGCGGGCATGATGGTCGGTATTGCCGCGTGTGGCTCGGACGACGGCAAGGGGGGCGGCGCCGACGCCGGCGGCGACAAGACCCTCACCGTCTGGGTGATGGACGGTTCGGCCCCGGACGCCTGGATCAAGAACGTCAACAAGGAGTTCGAGGCCAAGCACAAGGGCGTCAAGGTCAAGGTCGAGATCCAGCAGTGGAACGGCATCCAGGAGAAGGTCACCACCGCCCTCTCCGAGGACACCCCGCCGGACGTCCTGGAGCTCGGTAACACCCAGACCGCCGGCTACGCCGCCACGGGCGGCCTCGCCGACCTCACCGAGGACAAGGCCGCGCTCGGCGCCGACGGCTGGAACAAGGGCATGCTCGCCTCCAACGAGCTGGACGGGAAGCTCTACTCCGCCCCTTGGTACGCCGCCAACCGCGTCGTCGTCTACGACAAGGCCGCCTTCAAGAAGGCCGGGGTGACCCCGCCGAAGACCCGCGCCGAGTGGATCGACGGCCTGAAGAAGCTGAAGGCCGCCGACGCCAAGACCCAGCCCATCTATCTGCCCGGCCAGAGCTGGTACGTCTACGCCGGCTTCGTGTGGGACGAGGGCGGCGACCTCGCCGTCAAGGACGGCGACAAGTGGAAGGGCAACCTGTCCTCCCCCCAGGCCGTGGCCGCCATGAACTTCTACAAGGAGCTCCAGTCGTACTCGACCGCTCCCAAGGACAAGGACGAGGCGACCCCCCAGCAGTCCACCGACATCGTCCCCAAGGGCGGCGTCGCGTCCTGGATCGGCCTCGGCTGGGAGGCCGGCGGCGCGATCGACGCGATGAAGAAGGCCGGCAAGACCGCCGACTTCGGCTACTTCCCGATCCCGGGCAAGACCGCCGACAAGCCCGGCTCCGTCTTCTTCGGCGGCTCCAACCTCGCGGTGTCCGAGCGCTCGCCGAACAAGGACCTGGCCAAGGAGTGGCTGGCGCTGGCCGCCGGCAAGGAGCACATGGCCAAGTACGCCGAGGCCACCCAGGGCGCGCTGCTCCCCAACAACGACGCGGCGCAGTTCAGGCCCGCCGCCGGCTCGTTCGCCGAGGCCATGGCCAAGGCCGCGCCCGTCGGCAAGATCACCCCGGTCACCCCGGGCTGGGCGAACGTCGAGACCGCGCCCAACCCGATCAAGGACTACATGACCAAGGTGCTCAAGGGTGAGGACGCCAAGAAGGCCGGCGAGGCGGCCGACAAGGTGATCACCGAGCGCGTCAACCAGCAGTAGCCGAACCGCCGAGGCCGGCCGCCGGCGGACGCCCCTCCCCGGGCGGACCGCCGCGGCCGGCCCGCTGCGAGCGACCCGCCGCCCGCCCCGCCGCCGACCGGCCGACACCGGCCCGCGCGGCGGCCGGCCGCGGTCGCCACAGCCGCCCGGTGGGGCGACCGATGACCCTGTGCCGGTCGTCCCACCGGGCCCATGACCCGGTCAGCACAGAACCGCGAGGAAGAAGACCATGACCGTGGACTCCCAGGGAGCGGTGAGCGCCGCTCCTCAGGACGCGCCCGGGAGCGCGGCAGGGACGCCGAAGACCCCGCCGCCCCCGTCCGGCTCGAAGCGCGTCCTCCAGCCTCCTCGCGGCAGGCGCTCCCTGCCTCACGGGGTGCTGCCCTACCTGCTGATCGCGCCCGCCGTCCTGTCCATGGCGGTACTGCTGCTCTACCCGCTGATCCGCAACGTGATCCTCTCCTTCCAGCAGGTCAACAGGAAGGGAACTGATCACCCGCAAACCCGAGTGGACCGGCGTCGAGAACTACACGGAACTGCTGGGCGACCCGGCGTTCTGGACCGTCGTGCTCCGCAGCGTCGTCTTCACGGCCGCCAACGTCGTACTGATCATGATCATCGGCACCCTGGTCGGCCTGCTGCTCAACCGGCTGGGCAAGAAGATGCGCCTGGTCCTGTCCCTGTCGCTGATGCTCGCCTGGGCCATGCCCATCGTCGCCTCCGTCACCGTCTTCCGGTGGCTGTTCGACGAGCAGTTCGGCGTCGTCAACTGGCTGATGCGCTCGCTCGGTTTCTCCGGCTACGAGCAGCACAACTGGTTCGAGACCGGCTTCTCCACCCTCGCCATCGTCACCGTCCTGGTGGTCTGGGGCTCGATCCCGTTCGTCGCGCTCAACATGTACGCCGGTCTCACCACCGTCGGTACCGAGCTGTACGAGGCGGCCAGGATGGACGGCGCGAACGGCTGGCGGACCTTCTGGTCCGTGGTCTTCCCCAACCTGAAGTCCTTCTTCCTGATCACCACGTTCCTGGAGATCATCTGGGTCTTCAAGGTCTTCGCCCAGGTGTACGCGATGAACTTCGGCGGTCCCGACCGGACGTCCGAGACCCTTCCGGTCTTCGCCTACATCGAGGGGCAGGGCCAGGCCCACTACGGCCTCGCCGCCGCCATCTCCGTACTGACCATCGTGATGCTGATCGCGGCCATGTCCTTCTACTTCCGCCTGATCCTGAAGCAGGAGGAGGAGCAGTGAGCACCACCACCACCCCCGCCCCGGCCCCGCAGGTCCTCCGCCGGAGGAAGCCGCTGCGCCCCGGGACCGTCGCCAAGAACGTCGCCGCGCTCGTCCTCGCCGTGGTGTTCGTCTTCCCCGTCTACTGGATGTTCAGCTCCTCGCTGAAGCCGCAGTCGGAGATCCTCACCAAGGACCCGGTGTTCCTCTTCACCCCGACGTTCGAGAACTACCCGACCGCCACCGGCGTCGACCTGTTCTGGACGTACGTGGGCAACAGCCTCACCGTCACGATCGGCGCGGTGCTCCTCGCCCTGGTCGTCGCCCTGGCGGCGAGCTTCGCCATCGCCCGGATGAAGTTCCGCGGCCGCAAGGGCCTGGTCCTGGGCGTGATGATGGCGCAGATGGCCCCCTGGGAGGTCATGGTCATCGTGATGTACATGATCGCCCGTGACGGCGACATGCTGAACAGCCTCCCGCTGCTGACCGCCATCTACTTCGTCATGGTGCTGCCCTTCACCATCTGGACCCTGCGCGGCTTCATCGCCGCCGTCCCGGTGGAGCTGGAGGAGGCCGCCCAGATCGACGGCTGCACCCGCGGCCAGGCCTTCCGCAAGGTGATCTTCCCGCTGCTCGCACCCGGTCTGATGTCGACCTCGCTCTTCGGATTCATCACCGCCTGGAACGAGTTCGCGATGGTCCTGATCCTCAACAAGGACAAGACCGCGCAGACCCTGCCCCTGTGGCTGACGCAGTTCCAGACGGCCTTCGGCAGCGACTGGGGCGCCACCATGGCCGCCTCCTCGCTCTTCGCGCTGCCCGTCCTCATCGTGTTCCTCTTCCTCCAGCGCCGGGCCGTCGGCGGCATGACCGCCGGCGCAGTGAAGGGATAACGGCACCCATGACGACCCTCGTACGCGGAGCCTCCCCGACCCTGGTCAGGGACGCGCTCACCGTCCTCCAGCCCGGCTTCACCGGCACCACGGCGCCCGACTGGCTGCTGCGGCGCATCGGCGAAGGGCTGTCCTCGGTCGGCCTGTTCGGGCGCAACATCGCCTCGCCCGGCCAACTGGCCGCGCTGACCGCCCGGCTGCGCGCCGAGCGGGAGGACGTCCTCGTGGCCATCGACGAGGAGGGCGGCGACGTCACGCGGCTGGAGGCGCGCACCGGCTCCTCCTTCCCCGGCAACCTCGCCCTCGGTACGGTCGACGACACCGACCTGACCCGGGAGGTGGCCGCGGAACTCGGCCGCCGGCTGGCCGCGTGCGGCGTCGACTTCAACTGGGCGCCCTCCGCGGACGTCAACTCGGACCCGGCCAACCCCGTCATCGGCGTACGGTCCTTCGGCGCCGACCCGCGGCTGGCCGCCCGCCACACGGTCGCGTACGTCGAGGGCCTGCAGTCCGCCGGGGTCGTCGCGTGCACCAAGCACTTCCCCGGCCACGGCGACACCAACGTCGACTCGCACCTGGCGATGCCCCGCATCGACGCCGACCTCGCCACCCTGCACGCCCGTGAGCTGGTGCCCTTCCGCGCCGCCATCGCGGCGGGGTCCAAATCGGTGATGAGCGCGCACATCCTGCTTCCCGCGCTCGACCCGGACCGCCCGGCGACCCTGAGCCCCCGGATCCTCACCGGCCTGCTGCGCCAGGAGCTGGGCTACGAGGGCCTGATCGTCACCGACGGCATGGAGATGCAGGCCATCGCCTCGACGTACGGCATCGAGCGCGGTTCCGTCCTCGCGCTGGCGGCGGGCGCCGACGCCATCTGCGTCGGTGGCGGCCTGGCGGACGAGTCGATCGTCCTGCGCCTGCGCGACGCGCTGGTCGACGCGGTACGGACCGGCGAACTGTCCGAGGAGCGGCTGGCCGGCGCGGCGGCGCGGGTGCGGGCCCTCGCGTCGTGGACCCGGGCGCACCGGGCCGGGGGGGCCGCGGCGCGGCCGGCGCAGGCGGCCGCGCCCGGCGCCGACATCGGCCTGGTGGCCGCGCGGCGGGCGCTGCGCGTCACCGGCGCGGGCGGGCCGCTCACCGCGCCCGGCTACGTCGCCGCCTTCGCCCCGGCCACCAACATCGCGGTCGGGGACGAGACCCCGTGGGGCGTCGCGCCCGAGCTGGCGCGGCTGCTGCCGGGCACCGCGTCGGGGACGTACGCCTCCGACGCGGCCGTGGAGCGGGTGCTGCGGGACGCGGGGGAGCGGCGGATCGTCGCGGTCGTCCGGGACGTGCACCGCCACCCGTGGATGGCGGGCGCGCTGGACGGTCTGCTGGCGGCCCGCCCCGACACGGTGGTCGTGGAGATGGGCGTGAACCAGGCGCCCGCCCGCGGGGCGCTGCACGTCGCGACGCACGGGGCGGCGCGGGTGTGCGGGACCGCGGCGGCGGAGGTCGTCGCTGGCGCGGTCTGAGCGGGCGCACGACGAAGGGGCCCGGTTCCGAGGAGGGAACCGGGCCCCTTCGTCGTGCGGGCCTTCCCGGTGTCGTACCGGGCCCTACAGCCCCTGCCAGGACGGCTTGTTGGCGTAGGTGTGACGGAAGTAGTCGGCGAGCTTCAGCTTGGAGGCGGCGGCCTCGTCGACGACCACCGTGGCGTGCGGGTGCAGCTGGAGCGCGGAGGCGGGTACCAGGGCGGCGACCGGGCCCTCGACGGTCTGCGCCACCGCCTCCGCCTTGCCCTCGCCGGTGGCGAGGAGGACCAGATGGCGGGCCTCCAGGATGGTGCCGATGCCCTGGGTGATCACGTGGTGGGGCACCTGGTCGATGTCGCCGCCGAAGAAGCGCGCGTTGTCCACCCGGGTCTGCTCGGTCAGCGTCTTGATGCGGGTGCGGGAGGCGAGCGAGGAGCACGGCTCGTTGAAGCCGATGTGCCCGTCGGTGCCGATGCCGAGTATCTGGAGGTCCACGCCGCCCGCCTCGGCCAGCGCCCTGTCGTACGCCTCGCACGCCGCCTGGACGTCGTCGGCGGAGCCGTCGGGGCCCATGAAGGCGTCGGGACCGAGCCCCAGCGGCTCGACGACCTGGCGCAGCACGGTGGACCGGTAGGACTCGGGGTGCCCGGCCGGCAGCCCGACGTACTCGTCCAGCTGGGCGATCCGGGCGCGCGAGACGTCCACGTCGCCCGCCGCGACCCTGGCGGTCAGCGCTTCGTAGATGGGCAGCGGGGTGGAGCCGGTGGCCACGCCGAGCAGCGCGTCGGGCTTGCGGCGGAGAAGGCCGGCGATGCCCTCGGCGATGAGCTCGCCGCCTGCCTTGGCGTCCTGGACGATGACAACTTCCACGCTGGGCCTGCCGATCTCGGAGAAACGTATGTGGTATAGACCAATCTAGCAGAATGGCCCCTCCGACTGGCGGGTTCTCGGCCGCCCGTGCTCGACTGGACCGCATGAGCGATCAGCCGGGCCGGATCATGTCGGGCGAGATGGCGGAGCAGCCCCGGGTACTGCGCCGGATCCTGGAGCAGGGCGCGCCCGCGATCGGTGCCGTCGCGCGGGCCGTCGCCGCCCGCCGGCCCCGGTTCGTCCTGCTCACGGCCCGCGGCACGTCGGACAACGCCGCTCTGTACGCCAAGTACCTGCTGGAGATCCGGCTCGGCCTGCCCTGCGGACTGACCTCCATGTCGACGACGACCGCCTACGGGGCGAAACCGGACCTGACCGACGTCCTCGTCGTCACGGTCAGCCAGTCCGGCGGCTCGCCCGACCTCGTCGCCTCCACCAGGGCCGCCCGCGAGGCGGGCGCGGTCACGCTCGCCGTCACCAACAACGCGGACTCACCGCTCGCGGCGGTCTCCGAGCACCACATCGACATCCTCGCGGGCCCCGAGAAGGCCCTGCCGGCGACCAAGACGTACACCGCCTCGCTGCTCGCCCTCTACCTGTTCGTCGAGGGTTTGCGCGGCGACGACGGCGCCGCCGCCGCCCGCGCCGTACCCGACCTGGCCGCACGGATTCTCGACCGCCGCCCCGAGGTGCGGGTCCTGGCCGGCCGCTACCGCTTCGCCGAGCGGATGGTGATCACCTCGCGCGGCTACGGCTACCCCACGGCCAAGGAGGCCGCGCTGAAGCTGATGGAGACCAGCTACATCCCCGCGCTCGCCTACTCGGGCGCGGACCTGCTGCACGGCCCGCTCGCCATGGTCGACAACATCTCGCCGGTCATCGCGGTCGTCCCGGACGGCAGGGGCGGCACCGCGCTCCAGCCCGTCCTCGACCGCCTCCGCGGCCGGGGCGCGGACCTCGTGGTGATCGGCCCCCGCCCACAGGTCGAGGCCGCGTCCGCCGGCTTCGTCCTGCCCACGGAGGGCGTACCGGAGGAGCTCCAGCCGATCCTGGAGATCCTGCCGCTCCAGCTCCTCGCCCACGAGGTAACCATCGCCCGCGGCCAGGACCCCGACGCACCCCGCGCCCTCGCCAAGGTCACCGAGACCCGCTGACCGCCGCCCTACGGCAAGGAGCCGTTCGTCGCGTCGATCCAGTGCCCCGTCACCGCCCGCGCGCCGTCGGACGCCAGGAACGCCACCACGTCCGCGATGTCCGACGGGGTGCCGACCTTCCCCAGGGCGGAGTAGGCCGCCGCCCGCGCCCGCGCCTCGGCGTCCCCCCGCAGCCAGCCCGCGTTGATGTCCGTGTCGACGATGCCGGGCGCCACGGTGTTCACCGTGATCCCCCGGGGCCCGAGCACCTTCGCGAGGTACGACGTGAACAGGTCCAGAGCGCCCTTGCTCATCGCGTACGTCAGGTGCTCCGGCATCAGCGCGGCCCGCGACAGCCCCGTCGAGACGTTGATGATGCGGCCGCCGTCCCGCAGCCGCCCGAGCCCGGCGCGCGTCACGAAGAACGGCGCCTTGGTGTTGACCGCGAAGAGCTTGTCGAACCCCGCCTCGTCGATCTCCTCGAAGGGCGCGGGGGCCGTGATGCCCGCGTTGTTGACCAGGATGTCCAGCCCGTCCGCGTGCCGGTCGAAAGTGGCCCACAGCTCCTGGGCGTCCCCCGGCACGCCCAGCTCCTGCCCGATCGCGAACGCGGAGCCGCCGGCCTCCTCGATCGCCGCGACGGTCTCCTTCGCGGCCGACTCGTTGCTGCCGTAGTGGACGGCGACCAGCGCCCCGTCGCGCCCCAGCCGCTCCGCGATGCCCCGTCCGATGCCCCGGCTGCCGCCGGTGACCAGTGCCGTCCTGCCCGTGAGCGCGCCCATGGGAAACGCCCCCCTCTTTCTCTAGTGGTCGTTACAGAAAGACCGTAGCAGAGATTCTCTAACGGGCGCTATAGAATGAGGTCCATGGCGACGACACGACGCGGCAGGCCCCGCTCCTTCGACCGTGCCACCGCCCTGGAGCGGGCGACGATGGCCTTTTGGGAGCACGGGTACGAGACGACGTCGGTGGCCGACCTGACCCGGGTCATGGGCATCGGCGCCCCGAGTCTCTACGCCGCCTTCGGCGACAAGAAGGCGCTCTTCGACGAGGTCGTGAGCGTGTACGCCGAGTCGTACGGCTCCTACGCCGGGCGCGCCCTGGACGCCGAGCCCACGACCAGGGCGGGCGTCGCCCGGATGCTGCGCGAGGCGGCGACGGAGTTCACCGACCCCGCGCACCCGCGCGGCTGTCTGATGATCTCGGCGGCGCTCAACTGCGGCACCCCCGAGGTGGCCGACGCCCTCCGCGACCGCCGCAACGGCAACCTGGCGGCCATCGAGTCCCGTATCCGTGCCGACGTGGCGGCGGGCCTGCTCCCGTCGGACACGGACGCCCGCGCCCTCGCCCGCTTCAGCGGGGCCGTCCTCCAGGGCATGAGCCAGCAGGCGCGGGACGGTGCGAGCAAGGAGGAGCTGGAGGCGGTGGCCGAAGCGGCCATGCGGGCGTGGCCCGGGTCCCGGGCGGCGGCGCCCGCCCCCTGACACACCCGCGGGCCGCGGCGCCGGGACGGGACCCTCAACCCGTCCGGCACCGCAGCCCGGAGTTGCCCGGCCGTCGGGTGTGCGGTCCCGCGGCCGTGGGAGGACTCGGCGCAGTCAGGGCAGAGAGCGCCGGGTACTCCGATCCGCCCTCCTGTGCGGGGAGGACGGAAGCTTCACTTGTGGCATTGTGGACTAGACCAATCTGGTCTGTCCATCGGTCTGCGATCGATAATCCATCGCCCATACTCCCTCACCCACCGGCAGAACACCAGGTGCGCGTGCGCGGGTACGCTCGCACCTGTGCCCTCCATGAACGACCTCGTACGCCAGCACACCGCTCTGAGTGAGTCCGACCTCGAGTGGCTCCACCTGCTGGTCTCGGAGTGGCAGCTGCTCTCCGACCTCTCCTTCGCAGATCTGGTGCTGTGGGTGCCCACCCTCGACGGCACCCGGTACGTCTCCGTCGCCCAGATGCGTCCCAACACCGGCCCCACCTCCTACCAGGACGACATGGTCGGCCACCTCGTGCCGCGCGGCCGCCGCCCGCTGCTCGACGCCGCGCTCGACGAGGGCCGGATCGTGCGCGAGGGCGACCCGGAGTGGCGCGAGGAGGTGCCGGTTCGCGTCGAGTCCATCCCCGTACGCCGCGAGGGCCGCGTCCTCGGAGTGATCGCCCGCAACACGAACCTGCTCACCGTCCGCACCCCCAGCCGGCTGGAGCTGACCTACCTCCAGTCCGCCTCCGACCTGGCCCAGATGATCGCGGCCGGCTCCTTCCCCTTCCCCGGTCAACAAGTCGACATGGACGCCTCGCCCCGCGCCGGTGACGGACTGATCCGCCTCGACGCGGACGGCGTCGTCCAGTACGCCTCACCCAACGCCCTCTCCGCCTACCACCGCCTCGGCCTCGCCGCCGACCTGGTCGGCCAGCACCTCGGCCAGATCACCGCCGAACTCGCCCCCTCCCGGGGCCCCGTGGACGAGGCCCTGGTCAAGCTGGCCAGCGGGTACGCGCCGCGCGAGGCCGAGGTCGAGGGCAACGGCGGCGTCATCCAGCTGCGCGCCATCCCGCTCAAGCCCAAGGGCACCCGGATCGGTTCCCTGGTCCTGCTCCGGGACGTCACCGAACTGCGACGCCGCGAACGCGAGTTGATCACCAAGGACGCCACCATCCGGGAGATCCACCACCGGGTGAAGAACAACCTCCAGACCGTCGCCGCCCTGCTGCGCCTCCAGGCCCGCCGGATGGACTCCGACCGGGGCCGTGAGGCGCTCGACGAGGCGGTGCGCCGCGTCGGTTCGATCGCCATCGTGCACGAGACGCTCTCTCAGAACCTGGACGAGCGCGTCGAGTTCGACGAGATCGCCGACCGGGTGATCGCGATGGTCGCGGAGATCTCACCCGGCAAGGTCGTCTGCCGACGCAACGGCCGCTTCGGCATCCTCGACGCCGAGGTGGCCACCCCGCTGTCGATGGTGCTCACCGAAATCCTCCAGAACGCCCTGGAGCACGCCTTCGGCCCCGCCGAGCAAGGCACCGTCGAGGTCTCGGCGGTGCGCGGGGGTACGCGCGCCGACGACGCCCGGCTGCTGATCACCGTCCAGGACGACGGCCGGGGACTTCCCGAGGGCTTCGACCCCCAGCGGGCCGGCAACCTCGGCCTGCAGATCGTACGGACGCTGGTGGAAGGGGAGTTGGGTGGCACGTTCGACATGCAGCCCGCCCCGGAACGCGGCACGCGCGTGGTGCTCGACGTCCCCGTACGGGCGCAGAAGTAACCAGGGCGCGGGCGCGGACGACAGCAGCGAGCCCCGGACCGTGGGAGACGGTCCGGGGCTCGAACGCTTTGGGTTACTGCTGCGCGCTGCGGCTCGGGAGGCGGGTCAGTGCGTACTCGCTGTACGCGCCGCCTGGCTCAGGCTCGTAGCGGTGGCGTCGCTCAGGCGCTGGCGTTACGCGCCCGGTTGCGGGCGGCGCGGCGCTTCATGGCGCGACGCTCGTCCTCGCTGAGGCCACCCCAGACGCCGGAGTCCTGGCCGGACTCGAGCGCCCACTGCAGGCACTGCTCCATGACGGGGCAGCGCCGGCAGACAGCCTTGGCTTCCTCGATCTGCAGCAGCGCAGGACCGGTGTTGCCGATGGGGAAGAACAGCTCGGGGTCTTCCTCACGACAAACGGCGTTGTGACGCCAGTCCATGGCTGCTACCTCTCCTTGGTGTTGCATGCACGGTGCTTGTGAATGTGAACGCTTTCACGAATCCCTCAACAAGTGAAGGGCCGAACGCCAGATGAACTGGTGTGGTCCTGGATTTGAGGAGGGGTTCTGGCTCTCAGTGGAGGCCGGTCTTGCGGGCCGTCCCGATCGCCATGTAGAGATTCGCAAACCTCGGCGGCGGATACAACCCCTTCTGGAAAGTTTTTTTTGATTCCTCGGTGTCGGCTAGGTCACAGCCGTACTTCTATGGGGTGGACCCTGGCCCATACGTTCGAGATAAAGGACCAAGGGCCCTTCCACTCACACAATCACACGCAGTGCACGACGAACGCCTGTGAACGTCACGCTGCTGCGCAGACCCAGGTGGTCTCCGTCCATCTGGAAGGGCAGCGGCACCTTCGAATGCAAGGTGAAGTCGGTCAGGTCGTGCAGGGAGACGGCGTGCTTGCCGTGGGGGCCGCGCTCCGGGCTGGAGGTCAGCAACTGGGTCGCCGCGCGGGCCACCGAAGCGGTCGTCAGCCGGCTCAGCGCCAGCACGTCCAGCGCGGTGTCGAAGGACGCCCCGGGGGACGCGTACACCGGGCGATTGCCCAGGTAGGTCCAGGGGGAGGTGTTGCAGACTATCGACAGCGAGAGGTCGTGCACCGGGTCGTGACCCGGGCGCTCCAGCGTGATCGCCCCCCGGCCCCGGCGCGGCTCGCCCAGGAACTGGCGGACGGCCTGACGGATGTAGAGGGCGTGCGTCGATCTCTTCCCGCGCTCGCGCTGCTGTTCGACCCGGCCGATCACCCCCGCGTCGAACCCGAAACCGGCACAGAACGTGAACCACCGGGCCGGAACCGACTCGTCCTCCGTACCGGGGGTACCCGCCGCGAGGCCCAGGCCCACGGTCCGGTCACGCTTCTCCCGGAGCGCGTCCAGCAGCGCGCCCGTCGCCTCCACGGCGTCGTTCGGCAGGCCGAGCGCGCGGGCGAACACATTGGTCGACCCGCCCGGCACGACCGCGAGGTGCGGGAGCCGGTCGGGGTCGGGGCCGCGGTGCAGCAGACCGTTGACGACCTCGTTGACGGTGCCGTCGCCCCCGAGGGCCACCACCAGCTCGACGTCCTGCGACTCGGCGGCGTGCCGGGCCAGGTCGCGGGCGTGGCCCCGGTACTCGGTGGTGACGGCCTCCAGCTTCATCTCGCTGGCCAGCGCGTGGATCAGCACGTCACGGGTGCGGGCACTGGTGGTGGTGGCTGCCGGATTGACCACGAGAAGTGCGCGCATGCCCGCCAGGTTACCTACCGCGCGGTACCGGGCCCAGTGGCTCCCCGCCCGGTCCACCGGCTGGACACCCCCGCCGGCCGCCCGGCGGTTACCCTGCGGGGGTGAGCAGTACGGAGCAGACACCCGCCACCCCCTCCCCCTCCGCCCCGCGCCCCGCCCGGCTGACCGCCGCCGCGGCGGTGGCCGGACTGGAGGCGCTCGCCCTGATCGCCGGGGGCGTCTACCTGCTGGTGACGAGTCTCACGGGTCGGCCCGACGACCTGACGCAGGCCATGACGGGCGGCGTCACGCTCGTCGCGCTGGGACTCATTCCGCTGCTGGCCGCCCGGGGGCTGCTGCGGTGCCGCAGCTGGAGCCGGGGGCCCGCGATCATCACACAGCTGATGGCCCTGCCCGTGGCCTGGACGCTCCTCCAGGCGTCGAGCGCGGCCATCGCGGCCGGCATCGCCCTGGCCGCCGCCGCCGTGACCGGGCTCGTCCTGCTGCTGCACCCGGCGACCGCGGTGGCCCTGGGCGTACGCGGCCGGGCCTGAGGACCCGTGGCCCGGCTGCCCGGGGCCCGGGTGGCCTGAGAGCCCGCGGCTCGACCTGCCCGGTGCTCAGGTGTCCCGGGGCCCAGGCGCCCGTCACTCCTCGACGAGGAGCTTCTCGCGCAGCTGCGCCAGCGTGCGGGCCAGCAGGCGCGAGACGTGCATCTGCGAGATGCCGACCTCCTGCGCGATCTGCGACTGGGTCATGTTCCCGAAGAAACGCAACAGGAGGATGCGCTTCTCGCGCGGCGGCAGGTCCTCCAGCAGCGGCTTGAGGGACTCGCGGTACTCGACGCCCTCCAGTGCCTCGTCCTCAGCGCCGAGGGTGTCGGCGACCGCCGGGGACTCGTCGTCCGTGTCCGGGACGTCCAGGGACAGCGTGGAGTACGCGTTGGCCGACTCCAGGCCCTCCAGGACCTCCTCCTCCGAGATGCCGAGGCGCTCGGCGAGCTCGTGCACGGTCGGGGAACGGCCGTGCAGCTGGGAGAGCTCGGCGGTGGCCGTCGTCAGGGACAGGCGCAGCTCCTGGAGGCGGCGGGGCACTCGCACCGCCCAGCCCTTGTCGCGGAAGTGGCGCTTGATCTCGCCGACGACCGTGGGAGTCGCGTACGTGGAGAACTCCACGCCCCGGTCCGGATCGAAGCGGTCGACGGACTTGATCAAGCCGATGGTGGCGACCTGCGTCAGGTCGTCCAGCGGCTCCCCGCGGTTGCGGAAGCGGCGCGCGAGGTGCTCGACCAGCGGCAGGTGCATCCGCACGAGCCGATTGCGCAGCTCGGCCCGCTCCGGCGAGCCGTCGGGCAGCGCGCGCAGCCGGATGAAGAGTGCCCTCGCGACACTGCGGTCGTTCGGATCGTGGTGGTTGTGCTGCTGCTCGTTCATCCGGTCCGCCCGCTCATCCAAAAGACCGTCCACCGGGTGCGGCCGCGCCTGCTGTTCCGGGATCGAGCTCAGTGCCCGCGGGCCGCGCTCCTCGTCTCGCACCGGACCGTCCCCGTTCCTCACGCCGGCCCGGGTCCCGCGCCGCGCTGTTTGTACAGGCTGATGGAGACCGTCCGGTCGTCGGCGACGGACGAGTCGACCTTGCCGGCCAGTGCCGAGAGCACCGTCCAGGCGAACGTGTCGCGCTCCGGAGCCCTGCCGTCGGTGGTGGGCGCCGAGACCGTGACGTCCAGGGAGTCGTCGATGAGACGGAAAACACAGCTCAGGACCGAGCCGGGCACGGCTTGCTGGAGCAGGATCGCGCACGCCTCGTCGACGGCGATGCGCAGGTCCTCGATCTCGTCGAGGGTGAAGTCCAAACGCGCCGCCAGGCCGGCCGTGGCCGTACGCAGCACGGACAGGTAGGCACCCGCAGCGGGCAGCCGGACTTCCACGAAGTCCTGGGTCCCGGGCTCGCCTGCGATCTGGGACACCCTCACCTCCAAGGTGGCACAAGCTCTTTCGGGGCTCCCGGAGGGCTGATCCTCCGCGGAACCGTGCGGTACGCAGGTATGCGCAGTCCGCCGTGACGCTATCGCGATACGTGGTGCCGTGTCGCCGGGACCCCTCGTCCGGCGCTTGTCACTCATGGTAAGCACATGGGTACGCTCAGTGGCTAGAGGTCTGCGGGGCCCAATCGCGAGAAACCGGCGGAGGGTTGACGTACCCAGACCTCACACGATCGAACCGTCGACGAAGCACCAACGCCAGTTCTCCCCGGGCTCGAAGGTCCGCATCACCGGGTGCCCGGTGTCCTTGAAGTGCTTCGTGGCGTGCTGCCCCGCGGAGGAGTCGCAACAGCCGACGTGACCGCACCCCAGGCACAGCCGCAGCTGCACGGGGTGGGTCCCGTCGGCCGCGCACTCCGGGCAGGTCTCCGAAAGCGGGGCGGGCTCGGGCTGCGGCAGTTCGGCCAGGTGCATGCACTCGCGCATGATGGCCAGGTTACGAGGTGCCGCCCCGGTGGCGCACCCGGGCGGAGGAAGCGGGGCGGCGAGCGCCCCGGACCGGTCGTACGCGGAGTGGGGAGACGATGGACGCACTGTCATTGGTGGCGCTGGTGGCGGTGAGCGCCGTCATCGCGGGAGCGGCCCGCAGGACCCCGGTTCCGGCGCCGCTGCTCCTGGTGGCGGTCGGGCTGGCCGCCTCCTACGTACCTGGCGTGCCGGACTACACCCTGGACCCGCACATCGTGCTGCCGCTGGTGCTGCCACCGCTCCTCCACACGGCCGCGCTCGACTCCTCGTACCTGGACCTGCGGGCCAACCTGCGGCCCGTCGCGCTGCTGTCCGTGGGGTACGTGCTCTTCGCGACGCTCGCCGTCGGGTACCTCGCCCACCTGATGGTGCCGGACCTGCCGCTGACCGCGGCCCTGGTGCTCGGCGCGGTGATCGCGCCGCCGGACGCGGTGGCCGCCACCGCCATCGCCCGGCGCCTGGGCCTGCCCAGCCGGATCACCACCATCCTCCAGGGCGAGTCGCTGGTGAACGACGCGACCGCGATCACCGCGTACAAGGTGGCGCTCGCCGCGGCGGTCGGCGAGGGCGTCAGCTGGGCCGGCGGGCTCACCGAGTTCGCGGTCGCGGCACTCGGCGGGATCGGTGTCGGCCTGGTGCTGATGGTGCCGATCCACTGGCTGCGCCGCTCCCTGCGCGAACCGATGCTCCAGAACACCCTGTCGCTGCTCATCCCGTTCGTCGCCTACGCGGCCGCCGAGCGCGTCCACGCCTCCGGGGTCCTCGCGGTCGTCGTGGTGGCCCTGTACCTGGGGCACCGCTCCTGGCAGGTCGACTTCGCCACCCGCCTCCAGGAGGAGGCCGTGTGGAAGATGGTCGCCTTCGTGCTGGAGACGTCCGTCTTCGCGCTGATCGGGCTCCAGCTGCCCCACGTGGTGCGGGAACTCGGTACGTACGGGACCGGCGAGGCCGCCCTGTACGCGGTCGGGGTGTTCGTCGCGGTGGTCGTCGTCCGGTTCCTGTGGGTCCTCCCGGCCACCTACCTGCCGAGGGCGCTGTCGCGCCGGGTGCGGGAGCGGGAGCCGGACGTGGGCCTGGCCTCGCCGGTGGTCGTCGGCTGGGCGGGGATGCGGGGCGTGGTGTCGCTGGCGATCGCCTTCTCCATCCCGGTGGCCGGCGCGGGCGAGGCGTTCCCGGCGCGGAACCTGGTGCTGTTCCTGACGTTCACCACGGTCATCGGCACCCTGGTGGTGCAGGGCCTGACCCTGCCGCCGCTGATCCGGGCCCTGAAGCTGCCCGGCCGGGATCTCCGGGCCGAGACGCTGGCGGAGGCGCAGGCGCAGAGCGAGGCGTCGCGGGCCGCCGAGCAGCGGCTGGAGGAACTCCTCGCCGACGAGCGCAACGCCCTGCCCCAGCCGCTCGCCGACCGGCTGCGCACGGTCCTGGAACGCCGGCGCAACGCCGTGTGGGAGCGGCTGGGCGCGGCCAACCCGGTCACCGGGGAGTCCGCGGACGACACCTACCGCAGGCTCGCGCGGGCGATGATCGAGTCGGAGCGCGAGGTGTTCGTGCGGCTGCGCGACGAGCGTCGCATCGATGACGAGATGATGCGCACCCTGCTGCGCCGGCTCGACCTGGAGGAGGCCGCCGCCTACCGGGAGGCCGCCGACGGCTGACCGGGGTCCGGACGTCCGGTGACCACCGCGGCGAGGACCGTTCCGGCCGGGAACGCCCCCTCCTCGGCCAGCGCGACGAGCCCGTACAGCAATTTGGCGACATATATGCGCTCGATGGCGAGTCCGTGCCGCGCCTCGAAGTCGGTGGCGAACGCCTCCAGCGCCGGCGCGGTACGGGCGTAGCCGCCGAAGTGGAACCGCTCGTCGAGTCTCCAGTCGCCCGCCGGACCGCCGAACGCCGCCTCCTGGAGCGCCCGTATCTCGCCGCCCAGGAACCCGCCCCTGAGGACCGGGACGCCCACCGCCCGGCGGTCACCGCCCAGCCCGGCCGCCAGTCCGGCGAGGGTGCCGCCCGTCCCGCAGGCGACCGCCGCCACGTCCACGCCCCCGTCGCGCAGCTCGCGCCCCAGCTCCGCGCAGCCGCGCACCGCCAGGGCGTTGCTGCCGCCCTCGGGGACGACGAAGGTGCCGGGGGGCGCGCCCCGCAGCAGGCCCGCCAGCACCTCGGGCTCGCTCTTGGCGCGGTACGTGGCGCGGTCCACGAACAGCAGCCGCATCCCGTCCGCCGCGCACCGGGCGAGGGACGGGTTCAGGGGCCGTCCGGCGAGCTCGTCCCCGCGTACCACCCCGATCGTGGGGAAGCCCAGCAGGCGGCCGGCGGCGGCCGTGGCGCGCAGGTGGTTGGAGTAGGCGCCGCCGAAGGTGAGCACCGGGCGCCCGGCCGCGGCGGCCAGGTTCGGCGCGAGCTTGCGCCACTTGTTGCCCGGCAGGTCCGGGTGGATCAGGTCGTCGCGCTTGAGCAGCAGCCGCACGCCGTGCCGGGTGAAGCGCTCGTCCTCGACCGGCTCCAGGGGGGAGGGGAGGAGCGGGTCGAGGGAGGCGGGGCCGAGCGCGTTCACCCGGCCATTGTCACTTCAGCCGTTCCGCGACGCGTGCCCGCATCGTCTTCATGGAGAAGCCGCGCGGGTCGACCTTGCCCGGCTGCCACTCCAGGTGCCCGATGACCGAGCGGGCCGTCCAGCCGTGCCGGCGGCAGATCGCGGCAGCCGCCTTCTCGATGGCCAGCAGTTGCGCCTCGGGCCACGGGTCCTTCCCGTCGCCGAGGTTCTCGCACTCGAACCCGTAGAAGTGGGTGTTGCCGTCGACGTTCGCCTGGTTGTCGTGCGGCAGTGCCTTCTCGGCGATCACGGCGCGCAGTACGTCGCGGTCGCCCTGGCCGGCGTGGTTGGCGCGGCCGTAGCCGACCAGGTGGACACAGCCGTCCTTGGTGATCACGCCGTGGCAGAGCGGCCCCGGCAGGCCGGGGCGGCCGTCCCGGCAGAGGCGGACGGTGTGGTCCCGGCCCTCGGTGACGGTGTGGTGGATCATCACGCCGTGCACCGGCCCCCAGGGCCCCTTGTGGTTGCGGTTGTGGGGCGCCAGTCGCCGACCTCGACGACGGTGAGGCCTTCGTCGCGCAGCGCGTCGAGAAAGCCGTTCGCGGACATGGGTGGGGCCATGCCGCCTCCTTCGGTTCGTAACTGTGCGGGTTCTACCCGTGGGGTACGAAGGCGGCGCCCGGCCGACTCATCGTTCGGACGGCGTGCGAGCCGATCCGGACAGTGGCTCCTGGGGCTGAGGGGGCGGGGGAAACGCCCGTCCTGCCCAGTGGGTGAAGATTCAATCTCGCTCGTTTGTGTAATGGTGTGAACACCGTCCGTGCTGAAAGGCTTCTCCTCCGAAGGTCGGACTGTGATCGAGAGGGATGTTCATGTCGGTTGGTTCGGTTGGCGAGGAGATCCGTCCGGAACAGGGGGCGCCGCAGCAGAGTCTCGGTACCGCCGCCGCGCGGAACCTGGCGACCACCACCAAGTCGGTTCCGCAGATGCAGGGGATCACCTCCCGGTGGCTGCTGCGGATGCTTCCGTGGGTGCAGGTGCAGGGCGGTACCTACCGGGTGAACCGGCGGCTCAGCTACGCGGTGGGCGACGGGCGCGTGACGTTCGTGCAGACCGGCCGGCAGGTCGCGGTGATCCCCAACGAGCTGCGGGAGCTGCCGGCGCTGCGCTCCTACGAGGACGACGCGGCGCTCACGGAGCTGGCCCAGCGGTGCACGCAGCGGGAGTTCGCGGCGGGTGAGGTGATCGCGGAGGCGGGCGCCCAGACCGACCGGGTGTACCTGCTGGCGCACGGCCGCGTCGAGCAGGTCGGCACCGGCCCGTACGGCGACGAGGCGGTCCTCGGGGTGCTCGCCGACGGCGCGTACTTCGGCGACGGCTGCCTGGTCGACCGGGACGCCACCTGGGACTGGACGGCCCGCGCCGCGACCGCCTGCACCGTGCTGGAGCTCACCCGCGCCGACGTGACGAACCTCGCGGAGCGCGCCGATTCGCTGGCCGGGCACCTGGCCGCACTGGCGTCCCTGCCGCACCAGCGCACCAACAAGTACGGCGAGAAGGCCATCGACCTGTCGGCGGGGCACGTGGGCGAGGCGGTCGTCCCGCACACCTACGTCGACTACGAGGCCTGCCCGCGCGAGTACGAACTGAGCGTCGCCCAGACCGTGCTGAAGGTCCACAGCCGGGTCGCCGACCTGTACAACCAGCCGATGAACCAGACCGAGCAGCAGTTGCGGCTCACCGTCGAGGCGTTGCGCGAGCGCCAGGAGCACGAGCTCGTCAACAACAGGGAGTTCGGGCTGCTGTCCAACTGCGACTACGGCCAGCGGCTCCAGCCGCACGACGGCGTGCCCGGCCCGGACGACATGGACGAGCTGCTCTCCCGGCGCCGCGGCAACAAGCTGTTCCTCGCGCACCCGCGCGCCATCGCCGCGTTCGGCCGCGAGTGCAACAGGCGGGGCCTGGTGCCCGACACGGTCGACGTGGCGGGCCACCGGATCCCCGCGTGGCGCGGTGTGCCGATCTTCCCGTGCAACAAGATCCCGATCTCCGAGGCCCGGACGACCTCCATCCTCTGCATGCGTACGGGCGAGGCGGACCAGGGCGTCATCGGCCTCCACCAGACCGGCATCCCCGACGAGATCGAGCCGAGCCTGTCGGTCCGGTTCATGGGCATCGACGAGCAGGCGATCATCTCGTACCTGGTCACCGCGTACTACTCGGCGGCCATCCTCGTCCCCGACGCGCTCGGTGTCCTGGAGAACGTGGAGGTCAGCCGCTGGAGCTGACGCCCGGCCGCGGCACCCCCGCCGGTGCCGCGCGGGTGCGGGGCCCTGCCGCGGGCGGGTCCGGCGCCGGCTCCGCGCCCGGCGCCGGACCCGCGCGGCACCGGCGTGCCCCTTCTTCCCGTTGTGCGTTCTGTTGCCCGAAGGAAGTGACTGTGACCAGCACGGATACCGCGACGGCCGAGGGCCGGGGGGCCGCGGTGCTCCTCGACCGGACCCGGACCGTCGTCACCCCTCAGCTTCGTTCCACCGTGGAGACGCTGCCCGGCTCCGTACGGCGCGTGGCGATGTACCACTTCGGCTGGGAGGACCCCGACGGCACGCCCGCCGCCGGGCAGGCCGGCAAGGCGATCCGGCCCGCGCTCGTGCTCGCCGCCGCTCGGGCGCTCGGGGGTGAACCCCACACCGCCGTCCGGGCGGCCGCCGCCGTGGAGCTCGCGCACAACTTCACCCTCCTGCACGACGACATCGTCGACGAGGACGCCACCCGCCGCAGCCGGCCCACCGCCTGGGCCGTCTTCGGCATGCCGGACGCCCTGATCGCCGGTGACGCCATGCTCGCCCTCGCGCTGCGGCTGCTCGCCGAGGACCGGCACCCGGCGGCGGCCGTCGCCTCCGCGCGGCTCGCCGCCTGTGTGATC
Organism: Streptomyces sp. NPDC045701; assembly: GCF_056432045.1. Taxonomy (NCBI): domain Bacteria; kingdom Bacillati; phylum Actinomycetota; class Actinomycetes; order Kitasatosporales; family Streptomycetaceae; genus Streptomyces; species Streptomyces sp. NPDC045701. The sequence continues at coordinate 91,480 of NZ_JBWKJV010000009.1, forward strand.
GAGCTGTGCGCAGGCCAGCAGGCGGACTGCGCCTTCGAGGGGCGGGGGCCGCACGAGGTGTCGCTGGACGAGTGCCTCGCCATGGCCACCGCCAAGACGGGCGCGCTGCTCGGCTGCGCCTGCGCCCTGGGCGCGCTGTACGCGGGCGCGGGGGAGGCGGAGGTCGCCGCGATGGACGCCTTCGGGCGAGAGGCGGGCCTGGCGTTCCAGCTGATCGACGATCTGATCGGCATCTGGGGCGACCCGGACCGCACGGGCAAGCCCGCCGGGGCGGACCTGGCCGCCCGCAAGAAGTCGCTGCCCGTGGTGGCCGCCCTGGGCTCCGGCACGGCCGCCGGCGCCGAGCTCGCGGAACTGTACGGACGGCCCGCCCTCGACGGCGCCGGCGTGCGGCGCGCGGCGGACGCCGTGGAGCGGGCGGGCGGGCGCGACTGGGCCCAGGCGGAGGCGGCGGACCGGATGGCGCGGGCGGTGCAGCAGCTCTCGCGGGCGGTGCCGGACCTGACGGCGGCCGGTGACCTGCTGGCACTGGCGGAGTTCGTGACCCGCCGTACGCGCTGACCTGTTGTACGCGCCGCCCCGTCACCTCTCCGGTGGTGCGCGCCGACCTGTTGTACGCGCCGCCCCCGTCCTGCCAGGCCGGTCTGCTGCCGGCCCCTCGTACCACCGGCCGGTCCGGGGCGAACGCCGCTACGGCGCCGGGCGCCCCGCCGTTCATGCCCGCCGCCGGTGGCCCCAGGACTACCGGGCGGGCACGATCGCGTTCACCACCGTCTCCACCACCCGGTCCAGCGCCTCCTCGGACAGCACCCCGGGCAGCGTGAAGTGCTCCAGCAGCAGGCCCGTCATGGCCAGGTACAGCACCAGCACGGTGTCCGCGTCGCCCGGCAGCCCCGCGTCCAGGTGGAAGCGGATGTTCTCGTCGAGGTCGGCGCGGACCGCCCGGGTCAGCTCGGCCCGGAGGGCGGGCCGCCGGGTCGCCTCCAGCCGCAGCTCCAGCATCGCGAGGTAACCGGTGCGTTCCGCCGCGATACGCCGCACCAGCCACCTCATCAGCTCGGTGACCAGCTCGCGGCTGGGCGCGGGCCGCATCGCCGCGTCGACCTTCTCGGGCGCGGGCACGAGCCGCGCGTGGATCCGCGTCCCCGCCTGGGTGAGCAGGTCGTCGCGACCGGCGAAGTAGTTGGACGACGTGCCCGCCGGAACCCCGGCCTGGGCGTCCACCGCCCGGAAGGTCAGCCCGCGCGCCCCGTCCCGCGCCAGGACGTCGATGGCGGCGTCCAGCAGTGCCGTCCTGCGTTCCGGATTCCTTGCCATGCGGCGGCCTCCTGAGAATTGCCCTTGCGCAACCACTACGCTTGGAGCACTATAACTGTCGTGGTTGCGCCGCGGTCACGGCTTCCATCACGACAACACGGGGGACATCCATATGCGCAAGCTCACCTACTTCGTCGCGTGCTCGATCGACGGCTTCATCGGCGACCCGACCTCGATGATCCGGTTCGCCGGAGACGAGTACCTGGCCTGGCTCGTCTCCGAGTACCCCGACACCCTGCCCGTCCAGGGCAGGGAGGCGATGGGGCTCGCCGGGGTGGAGAACAGACACTTCGACACCGTGATCCAGGGGCGCGGCAGCTACCAGCTCGGCCTTGACGCCGGCGTCCCCAGCCCCTACGGGCACCTGCGCGAGATCGTCGTCTCGCGCACCCTGGAGGAATCGCCCCACCCCAATGTGGAGATCGTCGCCGACGACATCGCCGGCCGGGTCCGCGCGCTCAAGGAGGAGGACGGCGACCGGGGCATCTGGCTCTGCGGCGGCTCGCGCATCGCGGGCGAGCTCCTCGGCGAGGTCGACGAACTGGTGATCAAGACCTACCCGCAGGTGTACGGCGCGGGCATGCCGATGTTCGGCGACAGCGGCTTCGCCGTCACCGACTTCGCCCTGGACGCGGTGCGCGCCTTCGACAACGGCGTCGTGGTCCGCTGGTACAGCCGCAAGCGGTGACCGCCCGGCCACCACGGCCGTGGAGCGACGGAAGGTCCTCGGTGTGTGGGCGCCCGTCCGGGAGGCCCAGCCGTGCCGCAATCCCGGCTGCGCCCTGTACGCCGGGGACGCGGCGGACGAGCCGGGCAAGAGCGCCGAGACCGGCTGAAGTCCGGCTCCGGGGGTGACCGGCCGCACGCCGGGGCGGTCCTAGCGCTACAGTCCGCGCCATGTCATCGGAGTCGACGGAAGTCTGGACCGGCTGGTACCGGGACCGCCGTGGTGCGGAAGCGATCGTGATCACGGCGGACGGGCGGCGGATCGCCACCCGTATCAGGGGTGTGGAGTACGCGGGCCCGAGCTTTGACGGGCTGCGTGCGGCGGAGGAGAACGGTGGCCTGCCCTTGGCCGGCTGCGTACTGGAGTGGGACCTGCCGCTGCCGGTCATCACCGACGGCACCGGCCAACAGGCCACGCTGAGCTGCCTGCTGGCGCTGGGTGAGGCCCTGTCCGACGGCTCGCCCGAGCGAGTGGATCTTCAGCTGACCCTGCACTGCGGGGGAGCGGCGTACGAATCGGGCCTGGCCGGCGGCGACTTCGACCAGGCCCTCGACCGCATCCTGCGTCAGTTGCCGCCCGGCACCCGGTTCGGCCGCTCGTTCCCGCGGGGCGCGGAGGCCGCCGCCTGACACCGGGAGCCGGCGTCCCGGCGCCCGGCGTTTCGGCGCCCGGCGGGCGGGGCGGGTACGGCTCGCCCGCCGGCCGCGCCGCCCACCGGACACCCGTGGTCCGCTAGGAGACCCTGGCCAGGGCGGCCGCCAGGCCGTTGCGCCACAGGTAGTCGACGCGGCTCCGCTCCTGGCTGTTGGGCTGGGCGTTCTGGCACGACGGGCCGGGCCCGCCGCCGGACATCAGCTCGCTGCACGGTCCCGAGTAGTGGTCGGGCAGGCCCAGGACGTGACCGGTCTCATGCGCCGTGACCCGGGTGGAGTTGTAGGTCTGGTTCTGCCGGTAGTCGAGGAAGATGTAGCCCCGGCCGTGGCCGTCGGTGCTGGCGTAGGAGCCGCGGGAGTCGTTGCCTTCGTAATACCGGAAGTCCGGGTTGCTGCCCTCCTGGAGCTTCACGTTGCTGACGGAGCTGTTCCAGATCTGGGTGGAGCGGGCTATCTGGGTGCGGAAGGTCGGGGCGCCCGTCGCCGAGTAGACGACGGTGACGGCCAGGGCGCCGGGGTTCGCGGCGCGCTTCTCGGCGACCGACTCCATGACGGCCTCGAAGAAGGCGCGGTTCGCCTTGGCGTCCTCGGCGGAACCGGCGTACGCCGCGTAGGAGGCGGGCGCCGGGGCGGGGGCAGCCGCGGTGGGGGCGGCGGTGGCGGTCGCGGCCGGCACGGCCGCCAGGGCGGCGGCGAGGCTCAGCGCGGCGGCCAGCGAGGCCTTGGGGTGTCTCATGGGGGGCTCCTCGTGTCCGGAACGGCTGGGTGGGCCGTTCGGTTGGGGAGAGTGTCGGGGAACCCGCGCCCCGCGCGGATGATGCCAACGGGCGATAGCACCGGCGCATCACCCGGCCCCCAACTCCCTTGCCGTCTCTGGTGGTACACCCGTCAACCGCCCTACTCTCGGGGCATGGAGCTGGAGGTGAGGCACCTGCGGGCGCTGTGCGCCATCGCCGACACGGGAAGCGTGCACAAAGCGGCGCGCCTGCTCGGCGTCAGCCAGCCGTCCCTGACGACGCAGCTGCGGCGCATCGAACACGCCCTGGGCGCCGAGCTGTTCGCCCGCGAGCGGACCGGCTGCCGGCCCACCCCGCTGGGTCATGCCGTCCTCAGCCGCGCCCGCCCCCTGGTGGCCCAGATGGCGCTGCTGGTCACCGAGACCCGGGCGGCGGCCGCCCGTGCCGACGGCGCCCGGCTGCGCGTGGGCTCCACCGCGAGCAGGGCCCTGGCGGGCTGGCTGCGCCGGCTGCGGGACCGGCTGCCCGGCACCGACATCACGCTGCACATGGACGTCTCGGCGGGCGCCCTGCTGCGGGCGCTGGCGGCCGGTCAGCTCGACGTGGCCTTCGTCCACGAGGTGGAGGGCTGCCCGCTGCGCGTCCCGGACGGGCTGGAGCGGCGCGTACTGGTCGAGCGGGAGCCCCAGTTCATCTCCATGGCACGGGACCACCCGGCCGCCGCCGCGCCCGTGGTGGAGCTCGCCGACCTGGCCCGCGACCGCTGGATGGTCGACCCGACCGTGGACGGCGAGTGGGACGGCCTGCGCCGGGTGCTGGGCGCGGCCGGGATCGACCCGCCCGTCCTGCACGGCGACTACCACACGGCGGCGTCGCTCATCGTGGCGGGCGAGGTGGTGGCGCCCTGCCAGCCCACGTCCGGGCCGCGCGACGACATGGCGATACGGCCGTTACGGGGCGACCCGCTGGCGGTCCGCCTGCTGCTGTACAGCCGCCCGGGGACGGAAGCCGACGAGGGACACGCGGAGCCGGCGTACGCGGACCTCGCCGCCGCCTACCGCGAGGCGGCGCTGCGCACCTCGGCGTACCGGCAGTGGCTGCGGCGCCACGGAAGCCCGCTGGCACGAGCGGCCTGAACCCCCAGCCCCGGAAGGGACCCATGGACTCCCTTGTCCTCACCGACGGCCGCATCGTCCTGCGCGAGTGGACGGACGCGGACGTCCCCGCGATGAGCGAGCTGTTCGACGAGCCGGCCGTCGCGTACCGCACGCCCCTCGCCTCCCCCTTCGACGAGGCCGCGGCGACCGCCTACCTGGCGACGATCCGCCGCGCCCGCGCCGACGGCACCCGACTCCACCTGGCCATCACCCGGGACGGCGGCGCACCGCTCGGCGAGGTCCTGCTCGGCGTCACCGACGGCGCCCTCGGGTACGCCGTGGGCGCCGCCCACCGCGGCCGGGGCCTCGCCTCCCGCGCCACCCGCCTGCTGACCTGGCACGCCCACGACGTACTGGGCCTGCGGCGGGTGGTCCTGCGGATCGAGCCGGGCAACACCGCCAGCGAAGCCGTCGCCCGCGCGGCCGGTTTCCGTCTCACCGGCGACCCGCCCGGGACGGTGCGCGGCAACGGCCGCGCCCACCCGCTCCTCACCTGGGCCCACGAAAACCCCGCGGCCCCCTGAGCCACCCCAGACCGCCCGCCCCGCGCCGGCCGCAACCGCCCTCACCGGCACCGCCGTCGCCCGGCCACGGCCCAACGCCGCTCACCGGCCCGGCCGTTGCCCACCGGGGCGCCGGCCCGCACGCGTCCCGGCCGGCGCCGACCGCGCGGACGCGCGACGGCCCGGCCATGGCGTGTGCCGCCCGGCCGGGCCGTCGCTCCGTTCCGCTGCGCTGCTCCTGATGAGCAGATCAAGCCTTCTTGGTCTCCCAGAAGATCTTGTCGATCTGCGCGATGTAGTCCAGCGCCTTCTGGCCCGTCGCCGGGTCGGTGGACGCCTTCGCGGCCGAGAGGGCCTTCAGGGCGTCGTTGACCAGCTGGTGCAGCTCCGGGTACTTCTCGAAGTGCGGCGGCTTGAAGTAGTCGCTCCACAGCACCGAGACGTGGTGCTTGGCGAGCTCCGCGCGCTGCTCCTTGATGACCGTGGCGCGGGCCTGGAAGTGCGGGTCGTCGTTCGCCTGCATCTTCTCCTGGGTGGCCTTGACGGACTCGGCCTCGATGCGGGCCTGGGCCGGGTCGTAGACACCGCAGGGGAGGTCGCAGTGCGCGCTGACCTTCACCTTCGGGGCAAACAGGCGGGAGAGCATTGAGCTGTCCTTCCTCGTGATCGTCTTCTCAGGTGGGACATTACTCCGTGGCGGACGGGTTTACGCGGGTGCCCCCATGGGCTTACGACAAAAGTCCAGGGTGACCATGGGACTCGTGGAGGAAGGTCCAGGAGAGGCCCGGGAGGGCCCAGGGGGGCCCGGGGTGAGCCCGGGACGGTTCAGGAGGTGTGCCGGATGACCGAGCAGGGCGGGGAGTACGAACGAGGGCCCAAGGCGCCGTTCGGGGTCGCGGAGGTGACCGGGCCGTCGATGGTGCCCACCCTGCACCACGGTGACCAGCTGCTGGTGCACTACGGGGCGCCGCTGCGGGCCGGGGACGTGGTGGTGCTGCGGCATCCGTTGCAGCAGGACCTGCTCCTCGTCAAACGGCTCGTGGAGCGGCGCGACGGCGGCTGGTGGGTGCTCGGCGACAACCGGGCCGCCGAGGCCGTGGACAGCCGGGCCTTCGGCCCCGTACCGGAGGACCTGGTGCTCGGGCGGGTGCGGGCGCGGTACCGGGGGATCCGGCCCGGGCGTCAGCGGTCGGTCGGCGTGGTGCTCTCCTGGCTGGTGTCCGCGGTGCGGCCGGTGCTCGCCGACCGTTCGGTCTCCAGGCGTTTGCGGGCTCGGTAGGCGGCGACGTTCGCCCGGGTCGCGCAGCGGTCCGAGCAGTAGCGGCGGGACCGGTTGGTGGAGGTGTCCAGGTACGCGTTGCGGCACGGGGCCGCCTGGCACAGGCCGAGCCGGTCGGCGCCGAACTCGGTGAGGTGGAACGCCAGGCCCATCGCGGCGATCGCGGCGTACCCGGCGGTCGCGTTGGACGGGTGGTCCGCGAGGTGCATGTGCCAGCGCGGCCGGCCCTCGTCGTCCAGGAAGTCGTGACCGGAGATCTGCGGACTGACCGGGAACTCCAGCAGGAGCGAGTTGAGCAGGTCCACGGCGTGCGTCTGGTCGCCCGCGTCGGCCGCGGTGAACACCGCCCGCAGCCGCGACCGGACCGAACGGAACCGGGTGACGTCCGCGTCGGTCGCGCGCCGCGCCATCTGCGAGGCCTCGCCGCCGAACAGGTCACGGACCGCCTCCACGGAGGTGAGGGAGTCCTTGTTGCGCGCCGGCTCCTCGGTGTTCACCAGACGTACGGCGTAGTCCGAGTAATAGGCCAGTTCCACTTGTAGTCCTTACGGCGGCGGTCTAGGGTCGGGAACAGAACGGGTAACGGACAGGTCTGATACGAGGGTATTACGGAGGTCGTGGTGACGGAGGCGGCTGCGGGAACCGACTGGCGGGCCTGGCAGGACAGCTGGGACCGGCAGCAGGAGTGGTACATGCCCGACCGCGAGGAGCGGTTCCGGGTCATGCTCGACATGGTCGAGGCGTTCACCGGCCCCGCGCCGAGGGTCCTCGACCTCGCGTGCGGTACGGGAAGTATCACGAAGAGGCTCCTCGACCGGTTCCCGGACGCCGTCAGCACGGGCGTCGACCTCGACCCGGCGCTGCTCGCCATCGCCGAGGGCTACTTCGCCGGCGACGAGCGGGTGACCTTCGTACGGGCCGACCTCACCGAACCGCGGTGGACGCGGGCGCTGCCGTACGACGCGTACGACGCCGTCCTCACCGCCACCGCCCTGCACTGGCTCCGCGTCGAGCCGCTGGCCGCGCTGTACCGGCAGCTCGGCGGACTCGTCCGGGAGGGCGGCGTCCTCATGAACGCCGACCACATGAGGGACGAGGCCACGCCCCGGATCAACGCCGCCGAACGCGCCCACCGGCACGCCGCCATGGACCGCGCCAAGGAGGCCGGCGCCCTCGACTGGGCCGCCTGGTGGGATTTGGCCGCCAAGGACCCGGTGCTCGCCGCGCCCACCGCCGAACGGTTCGCGATCTACGGCGAGCACGCCGAGGGCGACACGCCCTCCCTGGACTGGCACATGCGGACCCTGCGGGAGGCCGGGTTCGCGGAGGCCAGGGCCCGTGTGGTCGTCGCCCTCCGACGCGCTGGTGCTGGCCCTGAAGTAGCAAGGGTCATGGGAAGGGGCGGTACGGGTGGACCCGTACCGCCCCTTCACGCGCGCGCTACAGCACCTTCGACAGGAACGCCTTCGTCCGGTCGTGCTGCGGGTTGGTCAGGACGTCGCGCGGGTGGCCGGACTCGACCACCACACCGCCGTCCATGAACACCAGCGAGTCGCCGACCTCACGGGCGAAGCCCATCTCGTGCGTGACCACGACCATCGTCATGCCCGACTCGGCCAGGTCCCGCATCACGTCCAGCACGTCGCCCACCAGCTCCGGGTCGAGCGCCGACGTCGGCTCGTCGAACAGCATCAGCTTCGGCTCCATCGCCAGCGCCCGGGCGATCGCCACCCGCTGCTGCTGGCCGCCGGAGAGCTGGGAGGGGAAGTTGCCGGACTTGTCGCCCAGCCCCACCCGGTCCAGCAGCTTCAGCGCCCGCTCGCGGGCCACGGCCTTGGACTCGCCCTTGACCTGGACCGGGGCCTCCATGACGTTCTCGACGGCCGTCATGTGGGGGAACAGGTTGAAGCGCTGGAAGACCATGCCGATGTCCCGGCGCTTGAGCGCGACCTCGCTGTCCTTCAGCTCGTACAGCTTGTCGCCCTTCTGCCGGTAGCCGACGAGCTCGCCGTCGACGTACAGCCGGCCGGCGTTGACCTTCTCCAGGTGGTTGATGCACCGCAGGAAGGTCGACTTGCCGGACCCGGACGGGCCGATGAGGCAGAACACCTCACCCGGCGCCACCTCCAGGTCGATCCCCTTGAGGATGTGGGCCGCGCCGTAGGACTTGTGCACGCCCTCGGCCTTCACCATGGCGGTCATCGCGCCACCTCCGGGCGTCGCAGGGTCGACAGATTGGCCTTGACCTTCTGCCACGGGGTCTGGGGGAGATCGCGCAGCGAACCGCGGGCGTAACGGCGCTCCAGGTAGTACTGCCCGACGCTGAAGACGCTGGTCAGCGCGAGGTACCAGAAGGAGGCGACGAACAGCATCTCCATCACCGCGTACGTGCGGCCGGAGATGATCTGCGCACTGCGCAGGAGGTCCGGGTACGAGACCACGGCCACCAGCGACGAGGTCTTCAGCAGGTTGATGAACTCGTTGCCGGTCGGCGGGATGATCACCCGCATCGCCTGCGGCAGCACCACGCGGCGCATGGTCTGCGCCTGGGTCATGCCGAGCGCGTGCGCGGCCTCGGTCTGCCCCTCGTCGACCGACTGGATGCCGGCCCGGACGATCTCCGCCATGTAGGCGCCCTCGTTCAGACCCAGGCCGAGCAGCGCCACGACCAGCGGGGTCATGACGTCCGACATCTCGTCCTTGTAGATGAACGGGATCTCGAAGATGGGGAAGATCAGCGCGAGGCTGTACCAGAGCAGCAGCTGGACGTAGACCGGGGTGCCCCGGAAGACCCAGATGAAGAGCCACGAGACACCACCGGTGACCGGGTTCTTCGACATCCGCATCACGGCGAGGACGACGCCGAGCACGAGACCGATGACCATCGAGATGACGCTGATCATCAGCGTCCTGCCCATGCCGGCGAGGATGTTGCCGTCGGTGATGTAGTCGCCGACCGTGTTCCAGTTGACGTTGCCGCCGGCGAAGGCGGACACCAGCCAGACCAGGAAGGCCAGCACGAGGGCGCCGCTGACGTAGCGCCCGTAGTGCCGGACGGGTATCGCCCGGATCGGCTCGGCGGCGTCGCCGTCCTCCTTGGCTATCCGGGCGGTGCCCCCGCTTCCGGACCCGTCGGCGTCCCCGGCGGCGGGCTCCTTGGTGAGGCCGGTGACCTCGGCGCCCTGCGGGGCCTCGGCGTCGACGGCCTCGGGCTTCGCGGCGGCGGGCTCCTTGGCGAGCTTCGCGGTCCCCGAGTCCGTCGCGGCCGCGGGCTCCGCGGGCTTGGCGTCCTCGGGCTCCGTCGCGGCGGCCGGGGACTCCCGGACGGTCTCCACGGCGTCCGCCGCGGTGGCGGCCGTCGCGGTGGCCTCGGCGGCCTCGACCGCCTTGGCGGCGGTGGCCTCGGTGGCGGCACCGCCCGTGGCGGCGGGGGTCTCGGCCGCGGTGGCGGCCGTGCCGGTCGCCTCGGCGGCCTTCACGGCCTCGGCCGCCCGGGTGGCCGCCGTCGTGCGCTTGGCCGGGGCCTTCTTGGCCGCCGTCGTGGTCTTGCGCGCGGTGGTGGTCTTCTTGGCGGCCGCCGTCTTGCGGGGCGTGGCCGCCTTCTTGGCCGCCGTCTTCCTCGGAGTCGAGGTCTTCTTCGCGGCAGCGGCCTTGGCCGGGCCGCTGCCGGAGTTCTCCGACGGGGTGTCGGAGGATTCCGGGTTGAGCTTTTCAGTCACGATGACTGCCTTTCACAGAGCACGGGGTGGATCACTTGCCGCCGTTGATGACGGCCTTGTCGATCGCGCTCTGCGAAGCGCCCCACTTGTCCAGGATCTTCTGGTACGAACCGTCGGCGATGATCGCGTCCAGCGCTTCCTTGATCGCGTCACGCAGCTGGGCGTTGCCCTTGTCCACGGCGATGCCGAACGGGCCCGCGTCGACCGGCTCGCCGGCCACCTCGAAGGCCTTGCCCGCGTCCGCGGTCTTCGCGACGTGCACGGCGACCGGGAAGTCGTTCAGGTCGGCGTCCGCGCCGCCCGACTTCACGCGGACCTGCGCCTCGGCGTCCGTGTCCGGGGTCTCGATGGCGATCTTGGGCTTGCCGTCCTTCACGCACTTCGCGGACTGCGCCTTGGCGGCGTCCGCGTACGTCGTGCCGAGCTGGACCGCGACCTTCTTGCCGCACAGGTCGTCGAGGGTCTTGATGCCCTTGGGGTTGCCCTTCTTGACCAGGATGGCCGTGCCGGACTGGAAGTAGTCGACGAAGTCGACGCCCTTGCCGGTCTTCTTGCCCTCGTCCAGGCCCTGCTGGCGGTCCTTGTTGTCCGTCATGCCGGACATCACGATGTCGACGCGGCCCGAGTACAGGGAGCCGACCAGACCGTCGAACTTGCCGTTCTCGAACGTGAACTTCACGCCCAGCTTCTTGCCGAGCGCCTCACCGATCTCCGGGTCGATACCGACGATCTTGTTGCCCTCCATGGACTCCATGGGGGCGTACGCGGCATCCGTGCCGACCTTGACGACGCCGGACTTCTTGTACTTCTCGGGCAGCTTCGCGAACAGCGGGGCCGTGCTGCCCTGGGAGACGGCGCCCGAGTCCTTCGCCTTGCCGGCCTCGGTCTGGTCGCCGCAGGCGGTCAGCAGCATGGAGCCGGCGACCGCGATCGCGGCGACCGCGGCTATCCGGGACGTCCGGGACGTCCCGGGCTTCGCGGCGGTCGTACAGCGGGTGGTGCTTGCGGTCATGGTCGGGTTCCTCCGGCGGGTGAGGGAGTTGCCAAAGCGGTCAAGCACGCACCATCGGGTGCTTCGACCGCGTGTGATTACGGCATCTTGCCATTCGGACTGGCCCGAACAGGGGGCCGCGCATGTCAAAATCGGATAACGGGACACCCCCGAACCCCAACAGGCCGGTACATCAAGGCCGGACCTCTTACGGGGTTGCCTTCTTCTCGCCGGAAAATCTCCGGTTGATCTCGTCATTCGGACGCGATAGCAGTCGCAAAACGGGCCGCGTACTGACTTGTCCAGAATTTCAGCTATGAGTCATGTCACCGGACCCCGGCTGTGGTCGGGGTCGAGGCTCATATGAGATACCGACTCGTCGACAGAGCGGTCCGTCCGGTAAGAAGGATCCTTACACCCCTCACCCGGGGCTCAGGGCGCGTGTGCGGCGCGCCCGACGCGTACGTACCTCCCCTGCCCGGGCGGGCCAACCACCTGGCGCAGGCACGGACGCGGTGCCCGCCCACCCCTCCTCAACCAGGAGTGGCCACCCTCGAACGAAATGACTTAAGGGGTCAACAAATGGCAGCGGAGATCGTCAATCCTCGCAGCGACAGCGACAACACCACCGAGAGTGGCGCCGACGAGCCCTTCGATCCGGCGTTCGCCCTCCACCGCGGCGGCAAGATGGCCGTGCAGGCCACGGTTCCGATCCGTGACAAGGACGACCTGTCCCTCGCGTACACGCCCGGCGTCGCGAAGGTGTGCAGCGCCATCGCCGAGCAGCCGGAGCTCGTGCACGACTACACCTGGAAGTCCCAGGTCGTCGCCGTCGTGACGGACGGTACGGCCGTGCTCGGACTCGGTGACATCGGCCCGGAGGCGTCCCTCCCGGTCATGGAGGGGAAGGCGATCCTCTTCAAGCAGTTCGGCGGCGTGGACGCGGTGCCCATCGCGCTCGCCACGACCGACACGGACGAGATCGTCGAGACCGTCGTCCGCCTCGCCCCGTCCTTCGGCGGCGTCAACCTGGAGGACATCTCGGCACCGCGGTGCTTCGAGATCGAGCGCAAGCTCCAGGAGCGGCTCGACATCCCGGTCTTCCACGACGACCAGCACGGCACGGCCGTCGTCACCCTGGCCGCCCTCCGGAACGCCGCGAAGCTCACCGGCCGGGGCCTCGGCGACCTGCGCGCCGTGATCTCCGGCGCCGGCGCGGCCGGTGTGGCCATCGCGAAGTTCCTGCTGGAGGCCGGTCTCGGTGACGTGGCGGTCGCGGACCGCAAGGGCATCGTCAGCCGGGACCGCGAGGACCTCACGCCCGTGAAGCGCGAGCTCGCCGAGCTCACCAACCGCGCCGGGCTCTCCGGCTCCCTGGAGAGCGCGCTGGCCGGCGCGGACGTCTTCATCGGCGTCTCCGGCGGTACGGTGCCGGAGCCGGCGGTCGCGTCGATGGCGCCGGGCGCCTTCGTGTTCGCGATGGCCAACCCGAACCCGGAGGTCCACCCCGACGTCGCGCACAAGTACGCGGCCGTCGTGGCCACCGGCCGGTCGGACTACCCGAACCAGATCAACAACGTGCTCGCCTTCCCCGGCATCTTCGCCGGCGCCCTCCAGGTGCGGGCCTCCCGCATCACCGAGGGCATGAAGATCGCGGCCGCCAACGCGCTGGCGGACGTCGTCGGTGACCAGCTGGCCGCCGACTACGTGATCCCGTCGCCGTTCGACGAGCGCGTCGCCCCGGCGGTCACCGCCGCCGTCGCCGCCGCCGCGCGCGCGGAGGGTGTCGCCCGCCGCTGACGCCGGCCGGGCCCCGCCTCCAAGGGCCCCGTTCCGATCCCCACGGGGAGCGGGACGGGGCCCTTCGGCGTCCCGGCCTTGGACTTTCCGCAGCGATCCTTGGACCGCCCGTCCGGTGTTCGCCACAACTCTTCCGGAGGTTCACGCGGGGCTGCTGTGATGCGCGCGCACCCACCCCGCGCAACGACAGCAGACAGGAGGCGCCGCGTGAACCTGGTCGTCAACGGAGACGCCGAGAGCGGTCCCGGAGGTACCGCCGAACCCGTCGGAACGGTCACCGGCTGGCGGGTCGTACAGGGCGCGCCCGCCCTCGTCGCGTACACCCTCGGCGGCGGCTACCCCACCGCCGCCGACCCGGGCCCCGCCCGGCGCGGGAGCCGGTTCTTCTCCGGAGGCACCTCGCCCCGCACCGCCCTCCTCCAGGACGTCGCCCTGCCCGCCACCGGCACCACCGGCCACGCGGCCGTCGACGCCGGCCAGGTGCGGTACGCGGTGAGCGCCTGGCTCGGCGGCTACGCCTCCCAGGAGGACGGCGCCCGGCTGTCGGTGGAGTTCAGGGACGGCCGGGGCACCCCGGTCGCGCTCAGCGTCCTGGGGCCGGTGACGGCGGCGGAGCGCCGGGGCCGCACCGGGCTGCTGGAGCGCACCGCCGGGTCGCTCGTACCGCCCGGCGCCCGTACCGCGCGGGTGCTCCTCGTCCTCACCCGCACCGGCGGCGGCACGTCGAACGACGGCTACGCGGACGGGATCACGCTCACGCTCACCGCGGCCACGGGGGTACGGACATGACGCTCGACCGACGCAACCTGCTCAAGGCCGCCGGAGCGGCCGGGGCGCTGAACGTGGTGTGGCCGCTCAGCGCCGGCCTGTCGCCCGCGCGGGCCCGCGAGGCCGCCGAGGCGCTCGGCGCCGACTACGACCCGGCGCCCTTCACCCTCGGGGTCGCCTCCGGGGACCCGCAGCCCACCGGCGTGGTGCTGTGGACGCGCCTCGCGCCCGAGCCGCTCGCCGCCGAGCAGCCGCTGCCCGAGGTCGTCGAGGTCGGCTGGGTGGTGGCGGAGGACCCGGCGCTCGGCCGGGTCGTGGCCCGCGGCACGGCGCCCGCCTCGGCGACGCTCGGCCACAGCGTCCACGTACCCGTGGGCGGGCTGGCCGCGGGGCGCCACTACTGGTACGCCTTCACCGCGCTGGGCAGGACCAGCCGGATCGGCCGTACGAAGACCGCCCCGGTCGGCGCCGTGTCCCGGGTGCGCTTCGCCGCCGCCAACTGCCAGGCGTTCCACGACGGCTACTACGCCGCCCACCGGGGCATCGCCCGCGAGGACGTCGACTTCGTGGTGCACCTGGGCGACTACATCTACGAGCACGGCCCGGTCGGCGGCGACCACGTCCGGGACCACGAGGGGCCCGCCGTGCTCACGCTCGCCGACTACCGCCGCCGCCACGCCCTCTACAAGGGCGACGCCTCCCTGCGCGAGGCGCACGCCGCGCACCCCTGGTTCCTCACCTGGGACGACCACGAGGTCGCCAACGACTACAGCGGTACGGGCGGCGGGGCGCCGTTCCTCCAGCGGCGGGCGGCGGCGTACCAGGCCTGGTACGAGAACATGCCGCACCGGGACGCCTCGGCCACCTCCGCGCTGCCCGACCCGGAGATCCACCGCGTCCGCCGCTGGGGCGACCTGCTGGAGCTGACCGTCCTCGACCTGCGCTCCCACCGCTCCGCCCAGAACCTGGCGAACGGCACCATCCTGGGCGACGGCCAGAAGTCCTGGCTCAAGGGGACCATCGACCGGGCGCCCGACTCCTGGCACGTGTGGGCCAACTCGATCATGCTCAGCCAGCTGCGGAGCCGGCCGGGCGGCTCGTACATGTTCACCGACCAGTGGGACGGCTTCCTCGCCGAGCGCAAGGAGGTCCTGAACCACGTCCACACCAGCGGCCTGGAAGACCTCGTCGTCATCACCGGCGACTGGCACTCGGCGTTCGTCGACGACATCCGCACCGACTTCGACGACGCGTCCTCACCGCTCGTCGGCACGGAGTTCACGGCCCACTCGGTGACCTCGGGCGCGTACTCCGCCGACTGGAACGCGGCCAACGGCCCCCTCATGGGCAAGGCCAACCCCCACCTGAAGTACTTCGAGGGCAACCGGTACGGCTACGACGTGTACGAGGTCACGCCGGAACGATTCAGCGCGCACATGCGGGTCATCGCCGACCGCCGCGACCCCGTCTCCCCCGTCACCACGCTCACCACTTTCCACGTGGACCGGGGCAGGCCCGGCTCGTACGAGGACCCGGCGACGAGGAACAGCCCGGCCCAGTGGCGCCGCGACTGAGACGGGGCCGGGCGGGGGGGGCTGACGTACGTCACACCGGTGCGCGGTTCCGCCGCGCACCGGTGCCGCCCTAACCTCGGGGTCATGTTCGCTGCCTACGCCGCCCGAATCGACCGCGACCAGCCCCTGAACGGCCTGGAGCTGGGCGAACGCCCCGCTCCCGAGGTACGACCCGGCTGGACCACCGTCACCGTCAAGGCCGCTTCCCTCAACCACCACGACCTGTGGTCGCTGCGGGGGGTCGGGCTCGGCGAGGACAAGCTCCCGATGATCCTCGGCTGCGACGCCGCCGGCCTCGACGAGGACGGCAACGAAGTGGTCGTCCACTCCGTCATCGGCCAGACCGGCCACGGTGTCGGGCCGGACGAGCCCCGCTCCATCCTGACCGAGCGCTACCAGGGCACGTTCGCCGAGAAGGTCGCCGTCCCCGCCTGGAACGTGCTGCCGAAGCCGAAGGAGCTGTCCTTCGCGGAGGCCGCCTGCCTGCCGACCGCGTGGCTGACCGCGTACCGCATGCTCTTCACCAACGCGGGCGTACGCCCCGGCGACTCGGTCCTGGTGCAGGGCGCGGGCGGCGGGGTCGCCACGGCCGCGATCGTCCTCGGCAGGGCGGCCGGCCTGCGGGTCTTCGCCACCAGCCGCGACGAGGCCAAGCGCAAGCGGGCGGTCGAGCTCGGGGCGCTGGAGGCGTACGAGCCGGGCGCCCGGCTGCCGCAGCGGGTGGACGCGGTGATCGAGACCGTCGGCGCGGCCACCTGGTCGCACTCGGTCAAGTCGCTGCGGCCCGGCGGCACGCTGGTGATCTCCGGCGCGACGAGCGGTGACCGGCCCTCGCACGCCGAGCTGACCCGCATCTTCTTCCTGGAGCTGAGGGTCGTCGGCTCGACGATGGGCTCCAAGGACGAGCTGGAGGACCTGCTCGCGTTCTGCGCGGCGACCGGGGTGCGGCCGGTCATCGACGAGGTGCTGCCGCTGGACCGGGCGCGGGAGGGCTTCGAGAAGATGGCGGCCGGCGACCTCTTCGGGAAGATTGTCCTCACCACCTCTTGATGGACCGTCAGGCCCGCTGATGGGATTTCCGGCACTGTCCACCGTGCCGGAGGTCCCGTCATGCGCACCCTCGCACTCGTACTCTCCGCCCTGCTGGCGTTCGCCCCCACCGGGCCGCCCGCCCACGCGGGCACCCCGGACATCCCCCGCCTCACCGACGACCGCGGCAGGGTCCTGACGCTGCGCGGCTGGAACGTCGAGGACAAGACGCACCGCGGTGAGGCGGCGCTGTCCGCCGTCACCGAGAAGCACTTCCGCGACATGCGCGCCCAGGGCTTCGACTTCGCCCGGCTGCTGGTCTTCTGGGACGACCTGGAGCCCGTGCGCGGCCGGTACAGCGAGCGCTACCTCCGCAGGATCGAGCGCGTCCTGGACTGGGCGCACACGTACGACATGCACGTGGTGATCGACGCCCACCAGGACGTCTTCGGTCCCGCCTTCGGTCACCGGGGCGTCCCCGAGTGGGCCACCCGCACCGACGGCCTGCCGTTCACCCCGCACCCGGACGACTGGTTCGCCGAGTACTTCGAACCGGCCGTACAGCGGGCCTTCACCCACCTCTACGAGGACGAGGACCTGCGGCGCGCACAGGCCCGCATGTGGCGGGTCCTCGCCACCCGCTTCGCGCACCACCCGGCGGTGCTCGGCTACGACCTCATCAACGAGCCGATGGGCGAGCTGCGCGAGGGCGAGGACCTCGCCACGGCCGCGCGCAGGATCGAGCGCGACCACCTCACGGCCATGTACAACCGCCTCGCGGACGCGGTCCGCTCGGCCGACGGCGACAACTGGCTGTTCGTCGAGCCGACCCCGATCGTGGGGGAGGGCGTCCCGACGGGCCTGGGGCGGATCGAGGACCACAAGGTCGTCTACGCCCCCCACTTCTACAACGCGGCGATGGAGGCGGGCGCGGACTACGACCCCTCGGCCGGCTGGATCGAGGCGTACGAGGCGGCGGTGACGGCGTACCCGGAGAAGTACCGCGTGCCGGTCGTGGTGGGGGAGTGGGGCCCGCTGAACAACTCCCTGCCCAACATGGGCCGCTTCTACCGCGAGGCGCTGGCCTCCCTGAACCGCTACAGCTCGGGCTGGGCGGGCTACGTGTGGTGCTACGGGGGCGGCTACTGCGCGGTGGACGGCTCGGGCGCCTGGCGCGCCAACAAGGAGCAGACGGCCGCCCCCTACGCGGAGGCGGTCGCGGGCCGGGTGGTCGAGCAGGGCCCGTCCCGGCTCGTCTACGTCGCGGGACGCGGCGGCGCCACGGTGCTCTCCCTGCCGCCGCACCCCGACGGCTGGCGCGTGACGGTACGCGGCCGGGCCCGGCTGGTCCCGAGCCCGGCCGGCCGGGCAGTGGTCCACGCCGTCCCGGGGGCGACGGTCACCGTGACGGTGACCCCGGATCCCCGCTGAACACCGGCGGGCCCGGGCAGGGTCCGCGCCCGCCGAACGCCCCGGCCCGGGTCCCGCGCTCCTGCGGAGCGGCGACCCGGGCCGGGAGGTCCAGCGGCGGGGCTCAGCCCCGGTTGAGGTGGACGGCGACGGTCTCGGAGACGGTCACCTGCCGGTCGTAGTCGGGGTCCGTCGCCGTGGCCCGGGCCTCGACCTCGACGTCACCGCGCTGGAAGGGCACGTCCCCGGAGGGGGTGGCCGCCGCGGTCCACGCGACGGGCGTACCCGGCGTGCACGCCACGGAGGTGGCGTACGAGCCCCGGATGATCCTCCGCTTCTTCACCTGCGTGACGTCGCCCGCGACGTCCACCCGCACCGGCTTGTCGCAGCTCACGGTCCCGTGCAGGACCGCCTTGCCGTTCAGCGTGTTCGCCGTGCCGTCGAGCGCGACGGCGAGGCCCAGGCCGAGTTCGGCCGGCGGTGCGGGGTTGCTGACGTGGATCTCGCCGCGGGCGGCGGTGGCGCCGCCCTCGCAGTGCTGCTCGAAGGTGGCGTCGAGCGTCTTGACGTACCCCTGCGGGCCGAACTCCAGTGCCGCGATGGTGAAGCTGCCGGTCAGGGTGTTGCAGCCGCGCCCGTTGCCGCTCAGGGAGAGCCCGGGGCCGGCGTCGTTGAACGGGTGGCGGGTGACGTCGGTGTACGTCCCCGTCGTCAGGGGCCTGTCGGCCGGCGCGGAGAAGTCCAGGTGCCACCAGTCGCCGTTGACGCCGTCGACGGCGACCGAGACGACCCGGTTGTCCGTGGAACCGGTGATGCTCATGCGGTCCTGCGACGCGGTGGAGTAGGCGTAGGACGCGCCGTTGCTGATCCAGTCGCCCTCGTCGCCGGAGAAGGCGAAGGTGCCCTCGGTGACCGGCAGGGCGTGGGCGGCGGGACCGGCGACGAGGCCGGTCGTCCCGGTCGCCATGGCGAGGGCCAGGGCGAGTACGGCGGTGGCGCGGGCGACGACGCGCCCAGGTGCTCCCAGTCTCATGGGTGTCCCCCCTCAAGAGATGTTGGCGTGAGGAGTCTGTCAACCGGAGTGACGGGAGACAACGCTGTTTCAGGAGTGCTTCGTTGATCTTTCAGCCAAAGCCGCGTGTCAACTCCAGTTGACGCGCGAGGTGGTGTCAACGTAAGTTGACGTCATGACCGAAGCGACCGATCTGGCCGCACGTGCGGGCGACCGCGATCCCCGGGTGGGATTGCGGGCCGTGGCCGCGCTGCGGCGGCTGCTGGAGCAGCTGGAAGCCGTACAAGTCCGCAGCGCCCGGGCCCAGGGCTGGTCCTGGCAGGAGATCGCCGCCGAGCTGGGCGTCAGCCGGCAGGCCGTGCACAAGAAGTACGGGAGGCGTTGATGTTCGAGCGATTCACCGAGGCGGCCCGGAGGGTGGTCAAGGGAGCCGCCGCCCACGCGGAACGGGCGGGTGACGACTCCGTCACCGAGGAGCACCTGCTGCTGGCCCTGCTCGACCTGGAGGGCACCAGGGCGGCGGACGCGTTCGACGCGCTCGGCGTCACCGGCCGGCGCCACAGCGTGGAGTCCGCCCTCGCCGAGGCGCGGCGGCGCGGCGGCCTGACGCGGGCGGACACGGAAGCACTGGCGGACATCGGCATCGACGTGACGGAGATCGTCTCCAAGGTCGAGGCGGCCCACGGCACGGGCGCCCTGGCGGGCGGCCGGAAGCCGAAACGCCGCTGGACCGGCCACCGCCCCTTCACCGGCCCGGCGAAGGGCACGCTGGAGCGGTCCCTCCGGGTCGCCCTGGGCCGGGGCGACCGGTACATCGGCGACGAGCACCTGCTCCTGGCCCTCGCGGCCCGACCGGGCGTGGTCGCCGACGTCCTCGCCGACCACGGGGCGACGTACACCGCGCTGGAGCGGGCTATGCCCGGCTCGCACGGAGGCGGGGCGAAGGCGGGCTGACGCCGCCCCGGGGCGGGGCGGCTCCCCACCGGCCGGGGCGGTCAGCCCGCCGGTTTCCTCAGAAGCGCGACGATGTGGGCGGCGGCGGTGGAGAGGTGGCGGCGGGCCTCGGCGAGCTGGGGGCCCGTCACGCCGTGGTCGCGGGCCGCGTCGCGGACGTCGTCGCGGAAGCGCTCCAGCAGGCGCTCCAGATCGCGGGCCGGGTCGGCGGACGGGGTCTCGTCCCGGGCCCACTCGGGGGTGTCGGCCGGGCCGGGCCGCGTGGACGAGGGAGCCGTCGGGGCCGTACCGCCGCCGAGCAGCGTGCCCAGCCGGCCGGCCAGGTCGGCCAGCCCTTCGCCCCGCATCACGTGGTCCTGCACCTGCTGGGCCATGCGGAGCATCTCCTGGCGCGCCTTCTCCTGCGCCTCCTTGGCCTGCCGGCGCGCCGACTGCGCGTCCTCGCGGGCGCGCCGCGACTCGTCCTTGGCCCGCCGCGCCTGCTCCTTCCACTCCTGCTTGGCCCGGCGCCACGTGGCCCATTCGTCGCCCTCGGGCGGCGAGGTGCGCCGGGACTCGCCCGCCGCCGCCCGCATCTCGCGGCGCAGCGTGCCGGCCGCGCCGCGCACGTCGTCGCGGATCTCGGCGGCGAGCTCGGACACCGAGTCGCGGATCTCCAGCTCCAGGTCGGCGAGTTCACCGCCGCGGTCGGCGAGCTCCGCGCGGCCGGCCTCGGTGATCGAGTACACCTTGCGGCCGCCCTCGGTGGCGTGCGTTACCAGGCCCTCGGCCTCCAGCTTGGCCAGGCGCGGGTAGACGGTGCCGGCGGAGGGCGCGTACAGGCCGTGGAAGCGCTCCTCCAGGAGGCGGATCACCTCGTAGCCGTGGCGCGGTGCCTCGTCGAGGAGTTTGAGCAGGTAGAGGCGGAGCCGGCCGTGGGCGAAGACGGGGGACATGTCAGAGCACCTTTCCGGTGGGGGCTTCCTCCGGCCGTCGGAGCAGCGCGATGGACCCGGAGACCGTGGTGGCCCTCAGCGTGCCCCTGCCCTCGCCGAGGGTGCCGGTGATCTTCTTGGCGCCCCACTGGCCGGTGACCCGCAGGTCGTCGAAGGCGTTGGAGACGGCGCCGCCGACGGTGTTGGCCTCGACCTGGGCGTTTGCCGGGTGCGGCAGCCGGATGGCGACCTCGCCCGAGACGGTGGTGAGCCGGATGTCGGCGGGCTCCTCGGCGGGGTCGAGGTCGAGGACCATGTCGCCGCTGATCGATTCGGCGCGTACGGAGGTGCCTGCGCCGTCGACGACGGTCAGGTCGCCCGACACGGACTTGAACCGCAGGTCCCCGGTGAGCGCCTGCGCCTCCACGCTGCCCGAGACGGTGTCGGCGCGCACCTCGCCGGAGAGCCCGACGAGCGTGGTGTCGCCGGTGACGCCGCGTACGTCCGTACGCCCCCGGATGCCGGAGACCACGGCCCCGGCGCCGATCACGCCGACCTCGACGCGGGCGCCGGCCGGGACGGCGAGCGACACGACGGCGCTGCGGTGCCGGCCCTTGGCGTCGAGCCAGGCGAGCAGCCCCTGCCAGGGCAGGTCCTCGTAGCCGATCGTCAGGGTGGGGCCCTCGCGGGTCACGATCAGCGGCGGGCCGTCGATCTCGGAGATCTCCAGCCGGGCCGGCCCCTCGTCGGTGCCCACCACGTTCACGGTCCCGTTGACGAGGCGCACGTTCAGCGCCGTCACGGGCTCGTCGTCGAGGGTCAGTTTCGTCGGCTCGGTGACGGACCACTCCGGCATGGGGCCTCCCTGGGACGGGACACGATACGCAACATATCGTGTCTTCTGAGAGACACGATATATCGCGGCCTCGGGAAGTCAAGCGCCC
Source organism: Streptomyces sp. NPDC045701 (assembly GCF_056432045.1). Lineage (NCBI taxonomy): Bacteria > Bacillati > Actinomycetota > Actinomycetes > Kitasatosporales > Streptomycetaceae > Streptomyces > Streptomyces sp. NPDC045701. The sequence continues at coordinate 112,968 of NZ_JBWKJV010000009.1, forward strand.
CGGAACCGGACAAATTGCCCTAGCGTAAGGCCCATGAACGCGACATCCCCGGGCGCGCTGCTGTTCTGCCGGGCCGATACGGCGTCCGTACGGGCACCGGCCCTGCTGCTGCGCGAGCGTCTGCTCCTCACCCCGGCGGGGCCCGACTGGACCCTGCTCGTCCCCGAGGGCGCCCCCTGGCGCGACGGCGCCGAACCCGTCGACCGGGTCGTCGCGGGCTGGGCAGGTGCCCTGGCGATCGGCGTGCCCCGGCCGGTGGTGGCCCTGTGGTGGGACGCGGACCGCGCCGGGTGCGTCCTCGCGACCGGCTTCCGCCGCCCCGTCGCCTACACCTGGCTGGCGGACGGCACCCCGGCCGGCGAGGACGAGGCCATGCACACCTTCGCCGCCCGCCTCGGGCTCGACCCCGTCCTCGACGCCCGGGACCTCGATCCCCTCACCCGCCCCGACCAGCACGCCGACGCCCCGGCCCGCCTGCGGGGCCTCACGGCGGTCCTGACCCGGCACGGCCTCACCCTCCCGCCGGGCCTCGCGCCCGGCGAACCGGCCACCCGCCTGTGGGCGACCGCCGAGGTCCAGGGCGCGGAACCGGTCGCGTGGCAGGGCCGGCTCGACGCCGTACGCGCCGAACCGGACGCCGTCGAGGAAGGCCCTCTCGGCCCCTGGCTCCGCGGCCCCCGCGCCCGCGCGCTCGCCACGGCCCGGCTGGCCGCGGGCCTCCCCCTGCTGGTCTGGGCGGTCGGCCGCCGCAGCCCCGGCTGGGCGGCCACCGCCGCGCTGCTGATCGCCCGGGGCGCGCTGGGCCTCGCCCACGACCGCCTGCGCACTCCGGCCGCCCTCGGCGCCGGGAGCGCCCCGGCCGGACGGTGACTACTCCTCGTCGTCCTCGTCGTCGAGCCGGGCCAGCCAGGTGGCCAGCCGCTCGACGGGCACCTCGAAGTCGGGGTTGAGGTCGACGAACGTACGCAGCTGCTCGGCGAGCCACTCGAAGGTGACCTCCTCCTCGCCGCGCCGCTTCTCCAGCTCCTCGATGCCACGGTCGGTGAAGTACAAGACGTGCTCCTGATGCCTGCTCGGTGTTCCCCCCAGGGTAGGACGTCCCCCGGCCCGCCCACCCCGCCCGGGTACGCCGGAGGGCCCGGCCCCGCGTGGTGCGGGGACGGGCCCTCCGGTTCAAAGGGGTGCCGGTCAGGCGTCGAAGACCTCGTTGACCAGCTGTGCCTGCTCGGCCTCGTGGCGCTTCTTCGAACCCACCGCCGGGGACGAGCCGTGCGGCCGCGAGATGCGGCGCAGGCGCTCGCCGTGCGGGATGTCGGCACCGACCGCCAGGTCGAGGTGGTCGATCAGGTTGAGCGCGATGAACGGCCAGGCACCCTGGTTCGCCGGCTCCTCCTGGGCCCACAGGTACTTCTCGGCGTTCGGGTACTTGGAGATCTCGGCCTGGAGCTCCGCACCAGGCAGCGGGTAGAGACGCTCCAGGCGGATGATCGCCGTGTCCGAGACGCCGCGCTTGACCCGCTCGGCGTCCAGGTCGTAGTAGACCTTGCCGGAGCAGAAGACGACCTTGCGGACCGCGTTCGCGTCCACCGACTCGTCACCGATCACCGGGCGGAAGCCGCCGGTGGTGAACTCCTCCGCCTTCGACGCGGCGGCCTTCAGGCGCAGCATCGACTTCGGGGTGAAGACGACCAGCGGCTTGTGGTGCGGGTTGTGCACCTGCCACCGCAGGAGGTGGAAGTAGTTCGACGGCAGGGTCGGCATGGCGACCGTCATGTTGTTCTGCGCGCAGAGCTGGAGGAAGCGCTCCGGGCGGGCCGAGGAGTGGTCCGGGCCCTGGCCCTCGTAGCCGTGCGGCAGCAGCAGCGTGACGCCGGAGGTCTGGCCCCACTTCTGCTCGGCCGAGGAGATGAACTCGTCCACGACGGTCTGCGCGCCGTTGACGAAGTCACCGAACTGGGCCTCCCACATCACCAGGGCGTCCGGGCGGGCCAGCGAGTAGCCGTACTCGAAGCCCATCGCCGCGTACTCGCTGAGCAGCGAGTCGTAGACGTTGTAGCGGGCCTGGTCCTCGGAGAGGTACTGGAGCGGGGTGTGGTCCTCGCCGGTCTCCTGGTCCACCAGCACCGCGTGACGCTGGCCGAAGGTGCCGCGGCGGGTGTCCTGGCCGGCGAGCCGGACCGGGGTGCCCTCCATCAGCAGCGAACCGATGGCGAGGGTCTCGCCCATGCCCCAGTCGATCGTGCCGTCGTCGATGGAGGCGGCGCGGCGCTGGAGCTGCGGCATCAGGCGCGGGTGCACCTTGACCCGGTCGGGGATGTTCACCTGCGACTCGGCGATCCGCTTCACGACCTCCTGGGAGACCGCGGTGGTGACGGCGACCGGGAACTCGGCCTGCGGCTCCGGGCTGTGCGCCGTGCCGGGCTGCGAGGTGGCCTCGCGGACCTCCGCGAACACCTTCTCCAACTGGCCCTGGAAGTCCTGGAGCGCCTGCTCCGCCTCTTCCAGCGTGATGTCGCCGCGGCCGATCAGCGACTCGGTGTACAGCTTGCGCACCGAGCGCTTCTTGTCGATGAGGCTGTACATCTGCGGGTTGGTGAACTGCGGGTTGTCGCCCTCGTTGTGGCCGCGGCGGCGGTAGCAGATGAGGTCGATCACGACGTCCTTGTTGAACGTCTGGCGGAACTCGAAGGCGAGCCGCGCCACGCGGACCACGGCCTCCGGGTCGTCGCCGTTCACGTGGAAGATCGGCGCCTCGATCATGCGGGCCACGTCGGTCGCGTACATCGAGGAGCGCGACGACTCCGGGGCGGCGGTGAAGCCGACCTGGTTGTTGATGACGATGTGGACCGTGCCGCCGGTGCGGTAGCCGCGCAGCTGCGACATGTTGAGCGTCTCGGCGACGACGCCCTGACCGGCGAAGGCCGCGTCACCGTGCAGGGCGACGGGCAGGACGGTGAAGTCCGTGCCGCCCTTGTTGATGACGTCCTGCTTGGCGCGGACGACGCCCTCCAGGACCGGGTCGACCGCCTCCAGGTGCGAGGGGTTGGCGACCAGCGAGACCTTGATCTGCTCGCCGTCCAGGCCGGTGAAGGTGCCCTCGGCGCCCAGGTGGTACTTCACGTCGCCGGAGCCGTGCATCGACTTCGGGTCGAGGTTGCCCTCGAACTCGCGGAAGATCTGCGCGTACGACTTGCCGACGATGTTCGCCAGGACGTTGAGCCGGCCGCGGTGGGCCATGCCGATGACGACCTCGTCGAGGCGGGACTCGGCGGCCGAGTCGATGACCGCGTCCAGCAGCGGGATGACGGACTCGCCGCCCTCCAGCGAGAACCGCTTCTGGCCGACGTACTTGGTCTGCAGGAACGTCTCGAACGCCTCGGCGGCGTTGAGGCGGCGCAGGATGCGCAGCTGCTCCTCGCGCTCGGGCTTGGAGTGCGGGCGCTCGACGCGGTCCTGGATCCACTTGCGCTGCTTGGGGTCCTGGATGTGCATGAACTCGATGCCGGTGGTGCGGCAGTACGAGTCGCGCAGCACGCCGAGGATGTCGCGCAGCTTCATCATGGACTTGCCGCCGAAGCCGCCGACCGCGAACTCCCGCTCCAGGTCCCAGAGCGTCAGGCCGTGCTCGGTGATGTCCAGGTCGGGGTGCTTGCGCTGGCGGTACTCCAGCGGGTCGGTGTCGGCCATGACGTGGCCGCGGACCCGGTAGGAGTGGATGAGCTCGAAGACGCGCGCGGCCTTGGTGACGTCGTCGTCGTGCGACGCGTCGATGTCCTTGAGCCAGCGGACCGGCTCGTAGGGGATGCGCAGCGACTCGAAGACGTCGTCGTAGAAGCCGTCCTCGCCGAGGAGGAGGTTCGCGACGATGCGGAGGAACTCGCCCGACGCGGCACCCTGGATGACCCGGTGGTCGTACGTCGAGGTGAGGGTCATCACCTTGGAGATGCCCAGCTTGTTCAGGGTGTCCTGCGACGTGCCCTGGAACTCGGCCGGGTAGTCCATCGAACCGACGCCCATGATGACCGACTGACCGGGCATCAGGCGCGGCACGGAGTGGACGGTGCCCAGGCCGCCGGGGTTGGTCAGCGAGACGGTGACGCCGGTGAAGTCGTCCATCGTCAGCTTGTTGTTGCGGGCGCGGCGGACGATGTCCTCGTACGCCTGCCAGAACTCGAAGAAGCCGAGCGTCTCGGCCTTCTTGATGCCCGCGACGACCAGCTGCCGGTCGCCGTTCGGCTTGACCAGGTCGATCGCCAGGCCGAAGTTGACGTGCTCCGGCTTGACCAGGACGGGCTTGCCGTCCTTCTCGCCGTACGAGTAGTTCATCGACGGCATGGCCTTGATGGCCTGCACCATGGCGTACCCGATGAGGTGCGTGAAGGAGATCTTCCCGCCGCGGGCGCGCTTGAGGTGGTTGTTGATGACGATGCGGTTGTCGAACAGCAGCTTCACCGGGACGGCGCGGACCGAGGTGGCGGTCGGCAGCTCCAGGGAGGCGTTCATGTTCTTGGCGACCGCGGCGGCCGGGCCGCGCAGCGGCACGTACTCGGGGCCGGCGGGGGCCTCGGTGGCGGGCGCGGCCTTGGCGGCCGGCTTGGCGGCGGGCGCGGGCTGCGGGGCCGGGGCGGCGGCCTGAGCCGGAGCGGCGGCGGGCGCGGGCTTCGCGGCGGGAGCAGCGGCCTGTGCGGGTGCCGCTGCTGCCGGCTGCGCCGGGGTGGCCGGGGCCGGAGCCTGCGGAGCCGGGGCCTGGGGGGCGGCGGTGCCCGCAGCCCCCGCGGCCACGGCACCCTCACCCGCGGGCTTGTCCGCCGAGCCGGACGAGGAGCCCGGCTTGTAGTCGGCGAAGAAGTCCCACCAGGCACGGTCGACCGAATTCGGGTCCTGGAGGTACTGCTGGTAGATCTCGTCGACGAGCCACTCATTGGCACCGAACGCGGCGGCAGGGTTCGAAGGACCCTGCCCGTCTTGGTCGGTCGAGATACTCGAGTTACTGGGGGACTGAGACGACACGGCGGCAACCGCCCTCTTCCGCTTCACAAGGTGATGGACAGCGGAAATAAAGGCTACGCCTCCCCGGCCGGGACGTGCAGGCCGGGCAGGCCATCGTCGCGTAGATCACATCCGGAGAGGTGTTTCGGCGCTGGAAATGGCGGGAAACAAGCATGGTTGCCCTGTGAATGGGTACACGAACGCGCGGCTGTGGCCACCAGGGGCGCGCAGCCTCGACCACGTCCTGCACAGGTATACGCAGAACGCGCGCTTCCGGTTCGAACCCTACGTCAACCGCGCGGCTGCGGGATCCCTGGAAGAGTGACCTGAATCCGGCATCCACGTGCGGATTCGGCCACTCCGATGCGCCCGCCGTGCAGATCGACCGCCCACCGGGCGATCGCCAGGCCCAGGCCCGTACCGCCGTCGCTGTCCGGGCCGTGCGGCGAGGACACACCGCCCCGGTTGAACCGCTCGAAGACCTTGTGCCGCTCCGACTCCGGGATGCCCGGCCCCTCGTCCACCACTTCCAGGTCCAGCGACTCCGGCTGCCGCCCGCGCCGGGCCCGTACCGTCACGCGGCCGTGCGGCGGCGAGTGCTTCACCGCGTTGTCGATCAGGTTCGCCACCACCTGGTGCAGCCGCTCGCTGTCGGCGTGGGCGGTCAGCTCGGGCGGCGACACGTCCAGGTGCAGATGCACGTCCGTACGCGTGTGACTGCCCGAGCCGGAGCTCAGGCCGCGCTGCGCGGCGGCCAGGTTGGCTTCCTTGAGCACGCCCGACAGGTACGGCCACACCTCGAAACGGCGCGACCGGAGCGGTACGACACCGTTGTCCAGACGTGACAGATCCAACAGCGTCTCCACCAGCCGGCCCAGCCGCTCGGTCTGCTTCAGGGCGGTGCGCATCGTCTCCGGATCGGCGGCCGAGACCCCGTCCACCACGTTCTCCAGCACCGCGCGCAGCGCCGCGATCGGCGTGCGCAGCTCGTGCGAGACGTTGGCCACCAGCTCCTTGCGGTGCCGGTCCACCGCCTCCAGGTCGTCCGCCATGCGGTTGATGGTGGAGGCCAGGTCGCCCAGCTCGTCCCGGCGGTCGGCGCCGCGCACCCGGCGGGTGTAGTCGCCGTGCGAGATGGACTTCGCCACCGTGTTCATCTCGTCCAGCGGTGCGGTCAGGCCGTGCGCCACGAACTGGGTGATCAACAGCGTCGCGATCACCGAGAAGACGGTGATGAAGCGCAGCTCGGTCTCCGTCCGCAGGGCCACCATCAGCAGCCCGGTCGTGATGAAGACCGAGACGACGACGAGTGTGCACAGTTTGGTCTTGATCGAGACCGAGACCGAACGCAGCCGGGACCGGAGCGATGTCATGGGGCAGGCGTCTCCAGCGCGTAACCGACACCGTGGACGGTGCGGATCCGCTCGGCGCCGATCTTGCGGCGCAGCGCCTTGATGTGGCTGTCCACGGTGCGGGTGCCCGACGCGTCCGCCCAGTCCCAGACCTCCGCGAGGAGCTGCTCGCGGGAGAGGACCGCGCGGGGCGTGTTCGCCAGGCAGACCAGCAGGTCGAACTCGGTCGGCGTGAGGTGGACGTCCTCGCCCCTGACCCGGACCCGCCGCTGCGCGTGGTCGACCTCCAGCTCGCCGAGCCGGAGGATGCCGCTGCGCGGCGTGACGGCGGCCAGCGCCGCCCGCTCGACGCGCCGCAGCAGGACGTGCACCCGGGCCGCGAGCTCCCGCATCGAGAACGGCTTGGTCATGTAGTCGTCGGCGCCGACCCCGAGGCCGACCAGCATGTCGGTCTCGTCGTCGCGCGCCGTCAGCATCAGCACCGGCACCGGCCGCTGGGCCTGCACCCGGCGGCACACCTCCAGGCCGTCGAAGCCCGGCAGCATGATGTCGAGCACCATCAGGTCCGGCTGCCACGCCTCGGCGGCGTCCACGGCCGCCGGGCCGTCGGTGGCCGTCTGCACCAGGAAGCCCTCGGCCCGCAACCGGGCGGAGATGGCCTCGACGATGGTGGTGTCGTCCTCGACGACCAGCACGCGGCGCTGTGTACCCGGCGCTGCCGCCGTGCCGGTTTGGCTGGTGTGTGTCTGCTCCATCGCCCCGCCCCTGTCGCGTCCTGCGCGAGCGTGTAGATCCGTGTGTTCGGTCAGCAGCGTAAAGGCACCGACCGCGTCCCGGCTACGCAGGGCGAACGGCGAGGTGGACGACGTCCGGTACGCCCCGGGCAACCGGCACCTCTTCGGTTCTTACCCCGCTGAACCCGGCATTCCGCAATGACTCTTCGAAATCGGCGGACGGCCGGGCGGACCAGACGGCGAGCACTCCGCCGGGGTTCAGCCGGGCCGCGCAGGCCGCCAGACCGGCGGGCGAGTAGAGGCCGTCGTTGTCCTCCGTGACGGTCCAGCCGGGGCCGTTGTCGATGTCCAGGCAGAGGGCGTCGAAGGTGTCGGGGGAGCTGCGGACGTACTCGACCAGGTCCGCCCGGACCAGCACCGTTCGGGGGTCGGCGAGGGCCTCGCCGGAGATCCGGGCGAGCGGCCCCCGGCGGTGCCAGTCGATGATCGCCTCCTCGCGCTCCACGACCGCGATGCGGCCCCAGGCGGGCTCGGCGGCCGCGTGCGCGAGCGAGAACCCGACGCCGAGCCCCCCGACGAGGACGGCGGGGTGCGGGCGGGCCCCGAGCGCCCGCAGGGCGGCCTCGACCAGCAGCCGCTCGGACCGGCCGTCGGAGGTGTCCATCAGGAAGGTGCCGTTGGCGATGATCTCGAAGTCCTCCCCGCGCCGGCGCAGCACCACCTCGCCGTACGGACCCTCGCGGCGGTCGAGCGTCTCGGGTGCGGGTGCGGTCGTGGGGGTGGTGAGGGGCGTGGTCACGGGAGTCGTCGCAGCCATGATCCTCAGCGTAGCGAGGGGCGCGGGGCGGGCGGCGGCCGTTGGCCGGCTTCCGCCACGGCGGCCGGGAGCACCCCGCCGGGGACCGGCACGACGGCTCCGGCCCGGGTCCGGCACCTCCCGGCGGGCGGGAGGGCGCGGACCGGGGGGGTGTGATCCATGTCATGGACGGGGGCGCACATGATCGCGCCGGCCGGGGCAAGAGGTGACCCGGGGGCGTTGTGCGTGTGGTTCGTCGGTGAGGAAGGGGCGGGACGGTGCTCCAGCTCCGGACGCGTGGGACGGATGGCGGCGTCGAGTCGCTGCGGGTCGTTCCCGGCCCGCGAACGGCCCCTGAGGCGGCCCCCGCCGCCGTCGCGACCGTGCGCGCGAGCACCGCGGCGACCCGCGCCCCCGGCCGGCTGAGGCGTGCGGGGCGGTTGCTGCCCACACCGGCCGGCACACCTTTCACCTTCGGCTACACCCTGCTTTTGGTGGCCACGTCGCTGTTCGCCGAGTACGGCGACCCCGGCACCGTCGCCGGTCTGCTGCACGCCTCCAGCACCGACGTCGCCCACCTCTTCCGGACGCCGCTGCTGGTGCTGGTCGCCAGCGCGCTGTGGGTGGCGGGCGGCCTGTTCTCGGCCTGCGCGGTCGGGTTCGTCCTCGTCCTCACGGCGCTGGAACGCCGCATCGGCGCGTGGCGGACGGCGGCCGTGTTCCTGGTGGGGCACGTGGTGGCGACGCTCGCCACGGAGGTCCCGGTGGGGCTGTCCGTACTGGCCGGGCACCTGCCGGACACGTCGCTGCACCGGCTGGACTACGGCATCAGCTTCGGGCTGCTGGCGTCCGTCGGGGCGCTGGCGGGGCTGCTCGCCCCGGTGGCGCGCGGCATGGTGCTGGTCTGGGTGTCGGTGATGCTGCTCCAGGACCTGGTGGCGTTCGAGGATCCGCTCACCAACTGGGGCCACCCGCTCGCGCTGCTGATCGGCGTCGGTTTCTGGCCGCTGCTGCGCCGGGTCCGGTGGGGCTCCTAGAGCGTCCGGGTACTCAGCGGCGTCCGCCCGCCGGGCGTCGCGGGGCCGGGGCCGGCGCCTCGCGGACGCTCCTCAGGACCGGACGATCCCGGTCAGCGGTCCTTGGTACCGCCACCCCAGCGCCGTGTAGAGCGCCCTGCCCCGGGTGGTCGCGCCGAGGATGCCCGTGGTGGCGCCCGCCTCGGCGCCGACCGCCTCCAGTGTCCGCATCACGACGCGGCCGAGGCCCCGCCGCCGGTGGGCCGGGTGCGTCTCGACCTGGTCCACCACCGCCGTGGCGCCGGTCGCCGCGATCTGCCCGCGGGCGGCGAGCGTCCCGTCGGGGGCCAGAATCCGGACGCGGACGACCCCGTCGGCGCCGGCGACCTCCCTCGCGTACCCCTCCGGGAGCGCGGGGGCGGCGGTGGCGCGGAGCGCGGTGAACATCATGAAGCCGGGGTCGTCCGGCACGGTCCAGCCGGGCGTGATCCAGTGGGTCACGTCCTCCGGCTCGGCCAGCACCTTGAGCCAGGCGCCCGGGACCGTGATGTCCTCGCAGAGCTTGCGCACGGACACCTCGTCGGGCCGGGGCAGGACGTGCCGGAACACGTGGTGCGGCAGGCCGACGTCGATGCGGTGGCCCCACGGCTCCTCGACGGGAGGCGGGGTGCCACGGGAGACGGCCCAACCCCGGACCCAGGCGGATGTAATGGCTGAAGAGTCCATAGGGCCATTACATCGTGGACGGGTGTGTGACGCCAGAGGGTTTCTGTCCGTCAAATGCTGACAAAAGGTGCGTAGTTGGGCACTCCTTGTTTCACTGTCGCCGAGGTCGCCGTACGGCGCCCGGCGTGGATCGCAGCGCACACAAGGAGACAGAACACAGCATGAGAATTCCGAGCAGCACCCTGAGGCGGCTGGCCGTCCCGGCCCTGGTCGCGGGACTCGCCCTCCCGCTCGCCGGCGCGACGCCGGCCGGCTCCGCCGCGGCGGGCGCCACGGTCACCCGCTACAGCGGCACCGTGACGCTCAACGCGCGCGGCGGTGTGGAGAACCGGGTCGGCTTCACCGCCAACGCGGCCCGCGAGCTGGTGGTCCGTGACGCCTCGGGCCTGAAGGTGGGCCCGGGGTGCCGGCGGGCGGGCACCGACGGCACGACCGCCGTCTGCGGTTCCCTGGCCGCCGTCACGCGCGTGCGGGCCATGGTCCGCGACGGCGACGACGTCGTACGGGTCGATGTGGCCGAGGCCAGCACGATCGACGCCGGAAACGGCCGGGACCTGGTGCGGACCGGCGCGGCGAACGACACCATCAACGTCCGGGACGGCGAGGGCGGCGACCGGGTGGAGAGCTGCGGCGGCGGCACTCACGACACCTTCTTCGCGGACGCCGCCGACGCCGTGCCCATGACCTGCGAGAACCGCTTCTTCGAGTAGGCCCGGCCCCGGTGGGCCCGTTCGGTCCGGGGCTGCGGCGCCCGCCCTGTGCGGCCGCCGCCCCCGGGCCGAGGCGTGCCGCCGGTTCAGGGGCGTGGCGCCTTCACGCCGTGCACCGACCGGTACTCGGCGGCCAGCCATGGCCCCAGGTCGTCCACGAGCGGGCCCAGCGCCGCCGCGTCGGCGCCCTCGGGGTGGCGTCCCACCGCCACGGCCGTCCGCATCAGCTCCGCCCGCCGCGGGTAGTACCCGGCGAACGCCTCCGCCATCTCGTCCAGATCGCTCGTCCAGTCGCCCCAGCGCGGCATCACCAGCGTGAAGCCGGTACGCACCAGACGCCGCCCCACCCGCCGGCCCAGTAGGACGCGTTCCCGGCCCGTCGGGGCTTCTGCCAGCCGGCGCCGCCAGCGCGGCAGAAGCAGATCCAGGTCGCCGTTGGTCTCGCGGGCCAGCAGCGAGGTGGGCCGGTAGTCCGGCAGCCGCCCGGCGAGGTCCTCGCCCAGCAGGGGAGTGCACAGGCAGGCGACGAGGAATCCCAGGTCGTACCGCTCCGGCTCGCTCAGCGCCGTACCGGCGCCGACCAGCAGGGCCCCGACGCCGTCGATCTGCGGGAAGGCGCCGTCCAGTTCGGCCTCCAGCTCCGCGACCGCCGCCCGGTCGGCGTCCGCCGGTTCCTCGCGCAGGACCACCAGCAGGTCGAGGTCGGAGACACCCGCCCTGGCGGTGCCGCGCGGAATGCTGCCGTACAGGTAGGCGCTGTGGAGTCGTGCGGGGCCGAAGGTCTCCCCGATCCGCACCCGCGCGGTGGCCACCACCGGGGCGAACTCCTCGGAGACGCGGTCGAGCGAGCCTTCGCGGGCGAGGGTTCCGTCGTCGTTCAGCACCCGCCCACTGTGCCCCTCCCCGGCGCGAAGGAGTGATCGCTCAGAGCGAACAGGGGCGGGGAACACCCCGGCTGTCACAAGCATTGAGTGTGTACAGCTCAACTTGACTGCCGAAGGGGAGATCATGGCTTCGACGTCCACACCGCTCACCCTGCCCGTGCTGCCGCTCGACGACGAGGTCGTGCTGCCCGGGATGGTGGTGCCGCTGGACCTGTCCGACACCGAGGTGCGCGCCGCTGTGGAGGCCGCCCAGGCGGCCGTCCGGTCCTCCGGGACCCAGGGCGGAAAGCCGAAGGTCCTGCTGGTGCCGCGCATCGACGGGACGTACGCGGGCATCGGCGTCCTCGGCACCGTGGAGCAGGTCGGGCGGCTCTCCGACGGCGACCCCGGCGCCCTCATCCGCGGCCGCGGCCGGGTGAAGATCGGCGCCGGTACGACCGGTCCGGGCGCCGCGCTGTGGGTCGAGGGCACCACCGTCGAGGAGACGGTGCCCGACCCGCTGCCCGGCCAGCTCGCCGACCTCGTCAAGGAGTACAAGGCGCTGGCCACCAGCTGGCTCAAGAAGCGCGGCGCCTGGCAGGTCGTGGACCGGGTGCAGCAGATCGACGGCGTCTCCGCCCTCGCCGACAACGCCGGATACTCGCCCTTCCTGACCGTCGCCCAGAAGGTGGAGCTCCTGGAGACCGAGGACCCCGCCGCCCGCCTGAGGCTCGCCACCGAGCAACTGCGCGAGCACCTCGCCGAGCAGGACGTCGCCGAGTCCATCGCCAAGGACGTCCAGGAGGGCGTCGACAAGCAGCAGCGCGAGTTCCTGCTGCGCCGGCAGCTCGAAGCCGTACGCAAGGAGCTGCGCGAGCTCAACGGCGAGAAGGACGGCGAGGAGTCCGACGACTACCGGGCCCGCGTCGAGGCCGCCGACCTTCCCGTGAAGGCACGCGAAGCCGCGCTCAAGGAGGTCGACAAGCTGGAGCGGTCCAGCGACCAGAACCCGGAGACCGCCTGGATCCGCACCTGGCTCGACACGGTCCTGGAGATGCCGTGGAACGAGCGCACCGAGGACAGTTACGACATCAAGGGCGCCAAGGAGGTCCTCGACGCCGAGCACGCCGGCCTGGAGGACGTGAAGGAGCGCATCACCGAGTACCTCGCGGTGCGCAAGCGGCGCGCCGACCGCGGCCTCGGGGTGGTGGGCGGGCGGCGCGGCGGCGCGGTGCTCGCGCTGGTCGGGCCCCCCGGCGTCGGCAAGACCTCGCTCGGCGAGTCGGTCGCGCACGCGATGGGTCGCAAGTTCGTGCGGGTCGCCCTCGGCGGCGTACGCGACGAGGCGGAGATCCGCGGCCACCGGCGCACCTACGTGGGCGCCCTGCCGGGCCGGATCGTGCGGGCGATCAAGGAGGCCGGCTCCATGAACCCGGTCGTGCTGCTCGACGAGATCGACAAGGTCGGCTCCGACTTCCGGGGCGACCCGGCGGCCGCGCTGCTGGAGGTCCTCGACCCGGCGCAGAACCACACCTTCCGCGACCACTACCTGGAGGTCGAACTCGACCTGTCCGACGTGGTCTTCCTCGCCACCGCCAACGTTCTGGAGGCCATTCCCGAGGCCCTGCTCGACCGCATGGAGCTGGTCCGCCTCGACGGCTACACCGAGGACGAGAAGGTCGTCATCGCCCGCGACCACCTGGTGCCGCGCCAGCTGGAGCGGGCGGGCCTGGAGAGCGGCGAGGTGACGCTGGACGAGTCGGCGCTGCGCAGGCTCGCGGGCGAGTACACCCGCGAGGCGGGCGTCCGGAACCTGGAGCGGTCGATCGCGCGGCTGCTGCGCAAGGTGGCCGCCCAGAGCGAGCTGGGCGACCGGGAGCTGCCCGTCACCCTCGGCGGGGGCGACCTGCGGGAGCTGCTCGGGCGGCCGCACCACGTGCCCGAGTCCGCCCAGGACCCGGCGGAGCGCCGCACCTCGGTGCCCGGTGTCGCCACCGGACTCGCCGTCACCGGCGCGGGCGGCGACGTGCTGTTCGTCGAGGCGTCGCTGGCCGACCCGGAGACGGGTGCGGCGGGGCTCACGCTGACCGGTCAGCTAGGTGACGTGATGAAGGAGTCGGCGCGGATCGCCCTCAGCTTCCTGCGCTCGCACGGCGCCGAGCTGGAGCTGCCCGTCACCGGCCTGAAGGACCGGGGCGTGCACATCCACTTCCCGGCCGGAGCGGTGCCCAAGGACGGGCCCAGCGCGGGCATCACCATGACCACCGCGCTCGCCTCGCTGCTGTCCGGCCGCCTGGTCCGTACGGACGTGGCGATGACCGGCGAGGTTTCCCTCACCGGGCGCGTGCTGCCGATCGGCGGCGTCAAGCAGAAGCTGCTGGCCGCGCACCGGGCGGGCATCACCACCGTGATCATCCCGAAGCGGAACGAGGCGGACCTGGACGACGTCCCGGCCGAGATCCTCGACAAGCTGGAGGTCCACCCGGTCACCGACGTCCGCCAGGTCCTGGACCTCGCTCTCGCCCCGGCGACCACAAAGGTGCCGCTGGCGGCCTGATCCCGAAGGCCCCGCCCCGGGGACGGACCCCACCCGTGGCCCGTCCCCGGCGGGGCCTGCCGCCGGGGCGGGACGCTCCCGGGTCCGGGTCCGGCGGCGGCCTACGCGCCGGAGGCCCTGAGCGCGCGGTCGTACAGGGCGCGGCTCCTCGCGTCGAAGAGGACGGCCGTCGACTCCTCGTCCGTGTCGCCGCCGCTCAGCACGCCGATCAGCCGGCCGTCGGCCAGCCACGGGCTGCCGCTCGTGCCGTCGAAGAAGCCGTCGCACTCCATCAGCAGGGAGCCGGCCAGATCCGGGTCCTTCCGGGTGTCGGTGGTGCAGGAGATCGGCCCGTCGGACGGGTTGCGGTCCTTGTTCGGGTACCCGACCACCGTCACGCGCCGCTCGGGAGCCGACGCCCAGTCCGGCCGGGCCGCGCCCACCACCTGCTGGACCTGGCGCCCGCGGCCGTCCGCTTCCAGGGTCAGGAAGGCGTAGTCGTGGGCGTCCGCCTCGTCACCGGCGGCCTTCCACGCGTCGGCGACCTGCACCGTACGGACCTTCCACGTGCCGTACGGGGTCGGGTTCGCGCCGCCGCCCCGGTACCCGGGTGCGAACGAGAAGCCGGAGCTCGCCGAGCCGTCCGCGAACACGCAGTGCGCGGCGGTCGCGACGACGTCGCCCTTCGGGCTGTCCACCACGCTCGCCGTGCACCAGTGGCCGTCCTCGTCGAGCAGCACCCCCACCGACCGCAGTCCGGCGGAGGGCACCGCCGAACGCTGCGGCGCCGGCCGGGCGCTCGCCGCACCCCCGGCCGCACCCCCCGCCGCGACCCCGGCCGTCGTGTCCGGGCGTGGGGCCGAAAGGGTCGGCCCCCCGCACGCGGTGGCGGTGGTCACGACGGCGACGATCCACGGCAACGGCCTTCTCCAGCGCATACGGCCCATCCTTTCCCACCGGCCCACCGGCCCACCGCTCAGCCATCCAGCCAGCCCCGCGACGACGCCCGCGCCCCCGCCTGGAACCGCGTCCGGGCGTCCAGCGACTCCAGCAGCCGGCTGATCCGCCGCCGCGCCGTGTGCACATGGACGCCCAGGCGCCGTGCGATCGCCTCGTCCTTCAGCCCCGCCGCCAGCAGCACCAGCAGTTCCCGCTGCGCCCCGCCCGGCCCGTCCCGCTCCTCCGCGCACAGCGGCTCGGCCCGCTCCCACACCGCCTCGAACAGCGGCAGCAGGACCCCGCACAGCAGCCCGTCGCCGACCACCAGCGCCGCCGCCCGCGGACCGGCGGCCTCCGTCGGCGGCAGCAGCGTGACGCGCCGGTCCACCCCGACCAGCTTCGCCGGCACACCAGGGGCCACCCGCACCCGCAGTCCGCGCCCCACCAGGCCGGTCAGGGCCCGTAGCCGCCCCGGGTCGGCGAGCCCCGACCGGTCGAGCACCGCCCGCACCCGCACCCCCCGGGCCAGCAGCGACTCGACGTCCAGCGCGGTGAACGGCGGCCGGTCGAGGACGACGACCTCCCGTTCCGCGCCGTCCAGCAGCCGCGCGGCCCGCTCGGCGATGGCCCGCCGCCCCGTCACCACGTCGACGCGCCCCCGCTCCCCGCCCCGGGCGCCGGCGTCCCCCGCGAACCGGTCCGCGGCCATGCGCAACCGGGCCAGCTCGGCCGACTTCAGGTGCAGTTCCGCCTGACGGCGGTGGATCAGCGTGCGGATGGCGGCGGCGGGCGCGGCCGGGTGCGGCAGCGCGTCACCCTGGTCGGCAGGATCGGGCGGCCGGGCGAAACCGTGCTCGACGAGCCGGTCGAGCGCGGCGTCCAGACGCTCGCGCGGCAGGTCGAGCAGCCGCGCCAACTCGTCCGCCCCGTCCGCCTGTTCCGCCAGCAGCGCCTCGTAGGCACGCTCCTCGGTCCTGCCCAGGCCGAGAGTGGTCAGTTCTCCCTGGATCATGCGTCGGATTCTCACTCCGTCTTCACAGGCCACACAAGTGTGCGTGTCCACTTCTCAACCCTCCGTGACCGTTGCCCCGTTGGCGGCCCCCGGATTGCATGGCCATGACCACCTGAACGGCCGACCAGCACGTGGGAGGGATACGGACCGTGCGCGAACCCAGCACGCCCCGCACGCATTCGGGGACATCCGGCATACGGGCGGGGGCCGGGGCAGCGGCCCTGCTCGCCGTCGCCGGGCTCCTGATCACCGCGGTTCCGGCCTCGGCGGCGACCCCGCCGGCCGCCGGACCGCCGGCCGACGTCATCCCGGGGGCGCGGACCGCGACCCCCGCCCTCGTCGACGGCCTCCACGAGGCGGTGGACGCGAAGGCGAGGCCGGCGGACGCGGCGCGCGACCACCTCGCCGCCAAGGAGAGCCGCTACAAGATCGCCGAACCGCGGCGCGATCTCGCCCCCGTGCAGACGCTGAAGCGCGGCGCGGAGGAGACCGTACGGCTCCAGCAGAAGCACCGGGGCGTGCCCGTCCTCGGCGGGCAGTACGTGGTCCGGATGGAGCACGAGGGCGGCGAGCGGGTCGTCACCGGCACGTCGGGCAAGTACTTCACGGGCCTGACGACCGGGGTGGAGCCGGCCGTGGCCGGGGACGTGGCGGTGCGCCGCGCGGTCGCCGCGACCGAACAGCGGCTCGGCGGCCACCGGCTGGCGCTCACCGACGCGCGACGTGCCGGGGAGCGCCGGCAGCGGTTGAGCGGCACCGCCGGGGGGCTGGTCGTCGTCCCGCGCGGGGAGGGCGTGCTGACGTACCACGTGACGGTGCGCGGCACCCACCCGGTGACCGGGGCGCCGGTGCTCCAGCACGTGTACGTCGACGCCCGGGCCGGGTTCCCGGTCCTCCAGTACAGCGGCATCAAGTCCGTCACGCCGCCGGGGTCCCCGGCGGGGACGGCCGCGAGGAAGGCGGACACCCCGGCCGGTCCGGGCACCGGGGCCGTCGGCCGGGGCAGGCTGCTGAGCGGCGCCACGGTGGACCTCGACGTGAGCAAGGCCGGGGACGACCGGTACGTGATGGCCGACCGCGCGCGGATGGCGGACGGCAGCGGGGCCGCCCTCACCACCTGGGACGCGCGCGACAGGGACGTCTTCGAGGTGCTCGGCGGCTGGCCGGCCGACCTGAAGGAGTTCGGCTCGCCCAGCGCGGAGTTCGGCGAGGACGCCACCGACGCGGGCGCCGTCGACGCGCACTGGGCGGCCGGGCAGGTCTACGACTACTACAAGAAGCACCACGCAAGGGACGGCCTCGACGGACGCGGGTCGGCGGTGAACAGCCTGGTGGGCGTGACGGAGATGGGACTGCCGTACGTCAACGCCTTCTGGGACGGCACCAAGATGGTGTACGGCTCCGGTGACGCCGACTACCGGCCGCTGTCGGCCGACCTCGACGTGGTCGGGCACGAGATGACCCACGGCGTCGTCGAGAACACCGCGAACCTCGTGTACGCGGGCCAGTCCGGCGCCCTCAACGAGGCCGTGGCCGACTACTTCGGCAACGCCATCGACGTCACGGTGTCCGGCACGCCGATGGACCACCCGGACGCGGGCCTCATCGGCGAGGACCTGTGCCGCACCAAGGCGCCCCGCGACTGCGCGTTCCGCGACCTCGACGACGGCGCCACCACGTCCAAAAACTTCCTCGGCACCACCTTCGGCACCGACAACGGCGGGGTGCACCTCAACTCGACGATCTTCTCCGGCGCGCTGTGGGACCTGCGCCGGGACCTGGGCGCCGAACTGGCCGACCGGATCGTGTACAAGGCGCTGACCGAGTACATGACCCCGCTGGACGGCTTCACCGACGGCCGCAACGCCGTCCTCGCGGCGGCGAGGGACCTGGGCGTCGGCGGGCAGCGGCTGAACGCGGCCACCCGGTCCTTCAACGCCCACGGCATCGTCACGGGCTGGGAGGAGGCACTGGGCGTCGACTCCGACGAGCTCTTCGGGAAGCTGAACGTCGCCGGTACCGGTGTGCAGGCGGGCGGCGGCTGGTGGACGGCCGCCAAGTCCAACGACGACGGCACCGAGCCGTACTCCGTCTACGCCGGCCGCGCGGACGGCACCGGCGCCCCGAGGCTCATCAGCCCCAACGACGGTCGCTACCACGTCCACCCGGCCACGGACGGGAAGACCGTCGTCTGGGCGGCGTACGGCGCTGCGAGCGTGGACGTACTGTCCCGGCCGATCGCGGGCGGCCCGGTCAGAAAGCTGTACTCGTCCACGACCACGGACGTCGCCGGACTGCGGGTGGACAACGGCGTCACGGTCTTCGAGACGCTCGGCCTGTTCACCCGGCACGTCGTCCATCTGCGCCCGGGCGACCGCGAGCCCACGTACGTGGACGGTGGCGGCGACGACGTCCTGACCGGGCTGCCGTCCGTCGCGCACGGCAGGATCGCGTACGTCAAGCTCTACCCGGAGCGCGGCGAGTACCGGCTCGGGGTGGAGCTCCTCGACCTGCGGACCGGGCGGAAGACCCTGACCGAGCCGCTGGACGAGCCGCAGACCGTGGGGCAGACCGGCCTCAACGGCAGCAACGTCTTCTGGCTGACCGACGCGAACGCCGCCGACGACGGCCGGACGGGCATCCGCCGCGCGAACCTCGACGGCACCGGCACCTACGACATCAGCGGCGAGGGCAAACCCGGCGCCCTGATCGCCACCGACCTGACGGTCTCGGAGACGGCGGTCACGGTCAACGCGCTGCTGCCGGACACCGCGTACCGCAACGAGACCCTGCCGAAGAACTGGCAGCTGACGACCGACGGCACCCGCAAGGAGCGCGTCTCCTGCAACCGCGGCGAGCAGCTGTCCCCGGCGGCGGTGTCCGGCACCCAGGTGGTGTGGATCGACGGCACCACCGGCTGGACGAACCTCGTCACCCGCACCCGGCCGGCCGGCCGCTGCGGCTGAGCCCGCCCTCCCCCGAGCCCCCCGGCGCCCGCGCGCCGGGGGGTTTCCGGCGGGGTCAGCCGTAGGCGAGGGCCTGGAGACGGTCGTAGGCGCCGTTGAACCTGTTGTGGTCGCCGACGATCGGGCCCGTGGAGGTGTACTGCCACATGGTGTGGTACGCCCAGCCGGCCGGCAGCTCCCCGACCGTCGTGTCGTAGCGGGCCACCCACAGCGGGCTGGTCGCGCCGAAGCCGCCGTAGTTGCCGGTGCACTGCTTCCACCAACTGGTGGCGGTGTAGATCACCGCGTCGCGGCCGGTGCGGTACTTGTAGCGGTTCAGGAAGTCGCGGATCCAGGTGACCATGGCGGACTGGCTCTTGCCGTAGCAGGCGGCGCCGTACGGGTTCCACTCGATGTCCAGCGCGCCCGGCAGCGTCCTGCCGTCACGCGACCAGCCGCCGCCGTTGGCGACCAGGAAGTCCGCCTGGGCGGCGCCCGTGGTGGTGTCCGGGGTGGCGAAGTGGTACGCGCCCCGGATCATGCCCACGTTGTAGGAGCCGTTGTACTGCTGCGCGAAGTACGGGTTGGTGTAGTACGTGCCCTCGGTGGCCTTGACGTAGGCCCAGCGCACGCCGTTGTTCCACAGGGCGGGCCAGTCGACGTTGCCCTGGTGGCTGGAGACGTCCACGCCCTCGGTCTGGGCGGCGCGGCTGTCGGGCGGCAGGCCGCCGACGCCGTCGTGGGCGGGGACGCCCATGCCCATGTGGGCGGTGCCCCGGGCGGGCCCGCCGTTGGCGGACGCGGCGGCCCCGCCGGCGAGGGCGAGGAGCAGGGCGAGGGCGGTGACGAGTACGGCCGTGGTCGAGCGGGTCGTTCCGGATCTGTGCACGGGCATGGCGTGCCTCCGAAAGGCCTCGGTGGGGGTGGTGCCGGGAAGCGCGGCATGTCCTGGCGTGGACATGCCAGAGTGGGGGGTGAGTACGACGCTACGCACGTAGAACCGGGCCGCGGAAGAGGGTCGCGATGCCGCCGTTGGTCTACGCCTGCGAAATACTGGACGAGCTGCGGCGATGGCCGCCGCCGGGAACAACTTTCAAGCCGGGGAAAGCGCGCGAGGGGTACTGACGTGCAGGGAAGCCGTACGGGGAACGACGCCGCATCCGGCGGGGAGCACGGTGTGGACCAGGAATTCCTCGCCCTGGAACGCGAGTTGGCCGTCTTCCTGCGACGCGCCCGCGCCTCGTCCGGCGAGATGGCCCGCGAGGTCCACCCGGAGCTCGAACCCGCCGCCTACGGCCTGCTCGTCCGCCTGGAGGAGGCAGGCACCCAGCGCGCCACCGCGCTCGCCGCGTACTTCGGCGTGGGCAAGGCCACCATGAGCCGCCAGCTGCGCGCTCTGGAGGACCTCGGGCTCGTCGCCCGCGACCCCGACCCCGCCGACGGCCGTGCCTCCCTCGTACGCCTCACCGACGAGGGCCGCGGCCGCTTCCGCCGGGTGCGCGACGCCCGCCGCGCCCGCTACGTGCGCAAGCTCGCCGGCTGGGACCGGGCCGAGATCGCCGAGCTGGCCCGGCTGCTGCACCAGCTCAACGCCGGCGGCGACGACCACGGCCCGGGGCGGCCACCGGGGCCCGACCCGCGCTAGGTGTGTCGACCGGCGTGCACAATTCGCGGGCCAGTACATCTAGAACTCGACGTGCACCACCGTCGCGTCGTCGTGCCGCTTCCAGCGGTACGCGTACGAGGGCGACGCCTCCAGTTCCCGCACCCGGGCGATCAGGCCGCGCGGGCCCTCCTTGGCCACCACCGCGAAGCAGTCCGCCCAGTCGCCCATCCCGAACACCTCCGTCCAGCGCGTCGCGCCGTCCGTCATCGCCACCAGCGCCCGCACCTCGGCCGCGGGCACCCGGCCCGTGACCGCGCGGGCCGCCACCGACGGGTCGGCCGCCGCCGTGAAGAAGCCGCCCTCCTTGTTCCGCACGGTGGCGTCCGTGATCGCGTGGGACGCCAGCGAACCGGGCGGCAGCCGGTCGAGCCGGTCGTCCAGCACCGCCCGTACCGCCCCCTCCGGAGACCGGAGCAGCAGCACCGAATCGGACAGCACCAGGTACTCGACGTACGCCGCGTCCCAGCGGGCCATCACCACGGTTGCCTGAGGTGTGCGTACGTGAGAAAGGTCACACGTCTCGCGGTGGGCGAGCGCGGTGCGCCGGATCGCCTCCGACAGGATCCCGGCCAGTGTCAGGTCCGGGCGGGAACCGGACAGTTCGGTCAGCGCGCCGCCGAGTGCCGCGGTGAACCAGGGCACCGAGTGCACACAACCGTCGTCGTCGATCGGGGGCGTCACCCCGTCGAGCACCACCAGCGCGCCGCCCTGGCCGGAGGCGGGAACCACCACGGATGCCCAGTCCTCGTTGGCGCGTTCCGGCGAGCCCGGGACGGAGGAGATCTCGCTCTGCATGGGCCCAGTCTGCATGACTTCTTCACATCGCCCGCAGCGGGCCGAAATCGGACTGTACCGGCAGGTCACGGCGCGGGTAATCGCCGGAGGCCGACCCCCCGGGAAGGTGCGGGCGGGCATCCTGCCAAAGCCCGTGTAGATCTTTCAACCCGCCCGCCCGTACGTCCCCGGGGCATATGGCCGGGGGAGTTGTTCGCCAACTCGGGAGTGCTGTTCACTCGTTCGGGTGGCGGAGTGGCCGACGTGTGTCCCCTTCAACAACGGCGCTGGGATGGTCGAGGCCGTACCAGGGGTCGGGGGGCTGTTCGCATGCGTGACCGGTCGTCACCTCTGCTTCATGGGCGGACGAGTTCGAGAATGTGAGCACCGGTGCAGAAGCGCAGTGAGACTCCCGGCGACCCCCAGGCACCGGGCGGCCGCCGCGTACGCGTACGCAGCCGGCTGGTCGCCGGCGTCGCGCTGGTCGGCATCACCGTCATAGCGGCGGGCGCCCCGGCCGTCCTCACCGCCTCCGGCGACCTCAACGACTCCCAGCGGCTCGTGACCCTCGCCGAACTCAACCGGCAGGCGGTCACCCTCGCGCACTCCCTCGCGGACGAGCGCGACCAGGTCACCGCGTACGTCGCCGCCGGACGAGGCGCCGGCAAGGGCGCCGGGGACGACGGCACCGGGAACACGGGCGCCGGGGACGACGGCACCGGCACCGGCGACACCTCCGGCGGCGACGCCCAGGACACCGGCACGGCTCCCGGCAAGGGCGCCACCGGCGTCGACGCCGCCCACCGCGCCCGCGTCGACCGGCAGATCGACGAGATCCACGGCGAGGCCCCCGCCGACCTCCGCCGCGAACTCGCCGGCCTCCCCGGCATCCGGCGCTCCGCCCTGACCGGCAAGGGCACCGCCATGGAGGCCCACCGGGCGTACACCGCCGTCATCGCCAAGCTCCAGGCGCTGTCCGCCGAACTGGCCGACCGGACCCCCGCCCGCGCCGCCGAGGCGGGCGCCGGCACCCGCGCCCTCACCGAACTCGGCCGCGCCGTCGACCAGGCATCCGCCACCCGCGGCCTGCTCCTCGGCGCCCTCGCCGTCCCCGGGAAGAAGGACACCGGCCCCGTCTACGACCCGGTCACCGGCCGGTACACCGAGCCGGAGGACCCCGCCGGGGACGAGGCCGACCGCACCCGCGGCGCCCTCAGCGCCGCCGCCCAGACCGCCCGCGTCCGCGAACAGGCCGCCCTCGCCGACTTCGACCAGGCCGCCCCGCCCGCCTCCCGCGACTCCCTCGCCGCCACCGTCACCGGCCCCGAGGTCAAGAGCGCCGAGACGTACCTCGCGCGCCTCACCGACCGGCCGGAGCTGTCCGGGAACGAGCGCGAGACCGACCAGGACGAGCTCCGGGCCACCCTCACCGCCCGCATCGAGCAGATGCGGGGCGTCGAATCCTCCCTCGCCACCGCCGAGGTGCGGCGCATGGAGCAGCTCCGCGACGACGACGTGACCGCGCTCGAACTGCGCGTCGCGCTCCTCGGCGGCTGCCTGCTCATCGCGATCGGCGTGTCGACCGCCGTCGCCCGCACCCTCACCCGGCCGCTCGCCGTCCTCCGCATCGGCGCCGCGCGCCTCGCGGAGTCGCCCGAGACGGAGGAGCCGGTCCGGTTCACCGGCCGCAACGACGAGTTCGCCCAGGTCGTACGCTCCCTCAACTCCCTGCACGGCAGGCTGCGCGACCTCGGTGCCCGCGCCGAGCGCCTGGACGCCGAGCGCACGGACGCCGTGGCCGCCCGCGAGGCCCTCACCGCCGAGCTGGCCGGGCAGCGCACCGAGCTGCGGGAGCGCACGGCCGAGCTCGGCGCCGAACTGGAGGCGCTGCGCGGCAGCGTCCACCACACGTTCGTCAACCTCTCCCTGCGCACCCTCGGGCTCGTCGAGCGGCAGCTCGCCGTCATCGAGAAGCTGGAGGAGCGCGAGCAGGACCCCGAGCGGCTCGGCACGCTGTTCAAGCTGGACCACATGGCGACGGTCATGCGGCGGCACAGCGAGAACCTGCTGGTCCTCGCGGGCCACGAGCACAACCACGCCCACCAGGGGCCCGTGCCGCTGGTCGACGTGCTGCGCGCCGCCGTCAGCGAGATCGAGCGGTACGAGCGGGTCACCATCCAGTCGTTGCCGCCGCACGCCTACGTGGCCGGGTTCGCCGCCGACGACCTCAGTCACCTGCTCGCCGAGCTGCTGGAGAACGCCACGTCGTTCTCGCCGCCGGACGCGAAGGTACAGCTGTCCGGCTGGCTGCTGGAGAGCGGTGAGGTGATGCTCTCCGTCGAGGACGAGGGCATAGGGATGACGGAGGGCCGGTTCGCCGAGCTGAACGCCCGCCTGGCCGACCCGGAGTCCGAGGTGGCGTCCGAGGCGGACCGCGACGGCGAGGGCCTCGGCATCCGGGTGACCGCGCTCCTCGCGGCACGGCACGGGGTGCGGGTCCAGCTGCGGGAGCACAAGCAGGGCGGTGTGGCGGCGGTCGTCGTGCTGCCCCCGGCCCTGCTGCCCGAAACCCCGCCGACCGCCCTGCCCCCCTCGGTCACCCTGGCCGGGACGGCGCCCACGCTGAACCTCCCGGGGTCGGTCGCGGAGGCCAACTCCAACTCCCTGCCGGGCGCGCGTACGGTCCGTGACCCCCTGGTCGCCGCCGCCGAGGCCACGCTGCGGGCGACACCCGCCGCCGGGGGCGCCGCTCCCGACGCCCCGGCGGCCGAGGCGCCCGGCCTACCGGCGCCGGAGGGACCAGGAGCGCCCGTACCGGACGAGCCGGACGCGCCGTCGCCGGACGAGCCGGACGCGTACGACGAGGATGTCCCCGCGCGGGCCGATTCCGGCCCCGAGACCACCCTCCAGGTCCGCGTCCCGCGCGAACCGGAGCCCGAGGCGACGAGCGGACCGGCGACCGGGACCGGGACGGAGCCGGCGACCGGGACCGGGACCGGGACGGAGACCGGATCCGAGGCGACGCCCACGCCGCAGTCCGAGACCGAGCCGGAGGCGCACGAGCGGGTCGGCGCACCCGCCGAGGCCGCCGCCGAGCCCCGTGCCCGCGGGCCCAAGTGGGAGCGGGTGACCGACAAGGGCCTGCCCAAGCGGACCCCGAAGCTGGTCGAGCCCACCGCGCCGCCCGCCGGGCGTACCCGCGGGGTCGACGCCGAGGCGCTGCGGCGCCGGCTCGGCGGGTTCTACCAGGGCGCGAAGGAAGGCCGCCGCGACGCCGAGACGGAGATCGCGGAGAGCACCCAGCAGATGGAAGCGGTACGTACCGAAGAGACGGGGGACACAGTCGAGGAGGCACGCAGTTGACTGCGACGACCGGCAGTACCACCGGCACCGCAACGTTCGGACTGAGCAGCGAGGCCAGGAACCTGCACTGGCTGCTCGGGAACCTCGTCGAGGAGGTGCCAGGGGTGCGCTCCGTAGCCGTCGTCTCGTCCGACGGGCTGCTGCTGCTCTCCTCCGACCCGGCGGACCGCAAGGCCAAGGGCGAGGCGGGCGCGACCCGCTCCGACGGGCCCCGAGGGGCGGCCGCCGACCTCGCCACCATCGTCTCCGGCATCGGCAGCCTCACCATCGGTGCCGCCAAGCTCATGGACGGCGGCGGCGTCAAGCAGACGATGGTCGCCATGGAGGAGGGCAGCGTCTTCGTCATGTCGATCAGCGACGGCTCCCTCCTCGGTGTGCACGCCACGCCCGACTGCGACATGAGCGTCGTCGCGTACCACATGGCGCTCTTCGTCGGCCGTGCCGGACACGTACTCACGCCCGAACTCCGCAGCGAGCTGCGCAAGTCGATGGAGAGTGCCGAATGACCTCCGCATCCGCCGCCGGCCGGCTGCCGGTCCGGGGCGGCGGGCGGCGGCCCGCACGCGTCCGGCCCTACTCGCTCACCGGTGGCCGCACCCGCTTCGGCCACGTCCTGCTCGTCGAGACGTTCGTCGCCGCGCTCGAAGCACCCGAGGAGCGCAAGGAGCTGACGAACGGCGGTCTCGCCTCCCGGGTCATGCCGGAGATGCGGGCCATCGTCGAGATCTGCCGCCGGATGCGTACGGTGGCCGAGATCTCGGCGCTGCTGAAGATGCCGCTGGGTGTCGTCCGGGTGCTGCTCAGCGACCTGGCCGACCAGGGGAGAATCCGCGTGTACGGCACCGGTCACGGAACCGGCCAGCCCGACCGCGCACTGCTCGAAAGGGTGCTGAGTGGCCTCCGCCGTCTCTGAGATACCCGTGGACGAGCCCGAGGCCCAGGCCTGGCAGCTCGACCACACCCGCGCGCCCATCGCGACGAAGGTCGTGGTCGCGGGCGGCTTCGGCGTCGGCAAGACGACCTTCGTCGGGTCCGTCTCCGAGATCACGCCGCTGCAGACCGAAGCGCTGATGACACAGGCGAGCGAGGACACCGACGACCTCTCCGCGACGCCGGAGAAGCTCACCACCACCGTCGCCATGGACTTCGGGCGCATCACGCTCGACGACGACCTGGTGCTGTACCTCTTCGGTACGCCGGGGCAGCAGCGGTTCTGGTTCATGTGGGACGACCTGGTGCGCGGCGCGATCGGGGCGGTCGTCATGGCCGACACCCGTCGGCTGACCGACTGCTTCCCCGCGCTGGACTACTTCGAGAGCTGCGGCCTGCCGTACGTGGTGGCGGTCAACCACTTCGAGGGGTCGGAGCTGTTCGAGGCCGAGGACGTGCGCGAGGCGCTCACGGTGCCGAAGGACGTACCGGTCGTGATCATGGACGCCCGGAACCGGATCACGGTGGTCGAGTCGCTGCTGGCGCTCGTCGCCCGGGCCCTCGAAATCACCCCTGAGTAAGGAAAAGAGACTCTTCGATGCGGAAGATACTCATCGTCGGAGCCGGGCAGTCCGGCCTCCAACTGGCCCTCGGACTCCAGTCCCAGGGGTACGAGGTCACCCTGATGTCCAACCGCACGGCGGACGAGATCCGGGCCGGCCGGGTGATGTCGACGCAGTGCATGTTCCACACGGCGCTCCAGCACGAGCGGGACCTCGGCATCAACTTCTGGGAGTCCCAGGCCCCGCGCATCGAGGGCCTCGGCGTCTCGGTCGCCGCGCCGGACTCCACCCGCGCCGTCGACTGGGTCGGCAAGCTCGACGGGTACGCCCAGTCCGTCGACCAGCGCGTGAAGATGGCCGGCTGGATGGAGACCTTCGCGCAGCGCGGCGGCCAACTGGTGATCCACGGGGCGGCCGTCTCCGACCTGGACTACTTCTCCCGCACGTACGACCTGGTGCTGGTCTCGGCCGGCAAGGGCGAGCTGGTGTCGATGTTCGGCCGGGACGCGTCCCGCTCGCCGTACAGCGAGCCGCAGCGCGCACTGGCCGTCGCGTACGTGCACGGCCTCGGCCCCCGCCCCGAGCACCCGGACTACGACGCGGTCCGCTGCAACCTGGTGCCGGGCGTGGGCGAGCTGTTCGTCATGCCGACCCTGACGATCAGCGGCCGGGCGGACATCCTCTTCTGGGAGGGCGTCCCGGGCGGCCCGCTGGACGTCTTCCAGGGCGTGAAGGACCCCTCCGAACACCTGGCGCTGACGCTGGGGCTGATGGAGAAGTACACGCCCTGGGAGTACGCCCGCGCCACGAAGGTCGAGCTGACCGACGCCAACGGCACCCTCTCCGGCCGTTACGCCCCGACCGTCCGCAACCCCGTCGGGCGGCTCCCCGGCGGCGGTCTGGTCCTCGGCGTCGCGGACGTCGTCGTCGCGAACGACCCGATCACCGGCCAGGGCTCCAACTCCGCCGCCAAGTGCGCGGCGTCGTACCTGTCGTCCATCGTGGAGCGCGGTGACCAGCCGTTCGACGAGCCCTGGATGCGGCAGACCTTCGACCGCTACTGGGACACCGCCCAGCACGTCACCAAGTGGACCAACGCCATGCTGGGCGTCCCCCCGGAGCACGTCCTCGACCTCATCGGCGCGGCGGGCCGGCTCCAGCCGGTCGCCGACCGCTTCGCGAACGGCTTCAACAACCCGGCCGACTTCGAGAACTTCTTCTACGACCCGGAGAAGACCTCGGCGTATCTCGCGTCGGTCACCGGGGCGTGAACCCTCCGCGGCCGGCGCCCCGCTCCTCGCGCCGAACGCGCCGCCGGGGCCGGACGTCACGGACCCCCGGCCCCGACGGGCCGGGGGTTCTTCGCGCCGCCCGTCACCCCCGTGCGGGGGCGAGGCGGGTGCGGACCGCGAGGGCCGCCGAGGCGATGACGGTGAGGCCGCCGAGGGCGGTGGACCAGGTGATCCGCTCGTCGAGGAGCAGGGCCGCCCAGCTGATGGTCAGCACGGGCTGGACCAGTTGTATCTGGCTGACCTGCGCCATGGGGCCGATGGCGAGGCCGTGGTACCAGGCGAAGAAGCCGAGGAACATGCTCACCACGCCGAGGTAGGCGAACGCGGCCCACTCGGTCGCGGTACCGGTCGGGGGGTGCCGCGCCATCGAGAGGCCGGCGAGGCCGGCCATCAGCGGGGCGGAGAGCACCAGCGCCCAGGAGATGGTCTGCCAGGCTCCCAGCTCCCGGGCGAGGAGCCCGCCCTCCGCGTAGCCGACGCCGGCCGCGAGGACCGCGCCGAGCAGGAGCAGGTCGGACCAGTGCAGGCCGCCCAGGCCCCCGCCCTGCACCGAGGCGAACCCGACCGCCGCGACCGCGCCGAGGACCGCCATGGTCCAGAACCTGGCCGGGGGCCGCTCGTGGCCCCGCAGCACGGCGAACACCGCCGTCGCGGCGGGCAGGAGCGCGATCACCACCGCGCTGTGACCGGCCGAGGCGGTGGTCAGCGCGTACGAGGTCAGCACCGGGAAGCCGACGACCACGCCGCCGGCGACGACCGCGAGCCGGGCCCACTGGACACCGCGCGGCAGGCGCTGCCTCGTGACCACCAGCGCGGCGGCGGCGAGCAGCGCGGCGACCACCGCCCGGCCGGAGCCGATGAACAGCGGGGACATGCCGCCGCTCGCCACGGCGACCCGGGTGAACGGGACGGTGAACGAGAACGCCGCGACACCGAGCAGGCCCCAGGAGAGGCCGGTGCGAACGGGCGATAGCGCGCGGGCCGGAAGGAGAGTAGCGCTACTGTCTGTCTTCATGGACAACGATAGCAGCGCCCGGATCGTCGCCGGACTCGGCGAGTGGATCGCGACCGCAGCGCCCGGAGCCCGACTGCCCTCCACCCGGTCGCTGGTCGCGCGGTACGGGGCGAGCCCGGTGACCGTGCAGAAGGCGCTGCGCACCCTGGCGGCGCGCGGGATGGTGGAGAGCCGGCCCGGCGTGGGGACGTTCGTCCGGGCGGTCCGCATGGCCCGTCCGCACGACCACGGGTGGCAGACGGCGGCGCTCGGCGCACCGCGGCACCGCATCCCGCACCTCGCCCCGGCGCTGCGGACCTACCCCAACGACGTCATCGCGCTGCACTCCGGCTACCCCGACCGGGAGTTGCTGCCCGAGCGCCTGGTCCGGGCCGCCTTCACCCGCGCGGCGCGCGGCGACGCCACCGTGAGCCGCCCGCCCGCCGCCGGACTGCCCGAGCTCCAGGCGTGGTTCGCGGCCGAGCTGGGCGCCGCGATGCCCGTCGGGCTCACGCCCCCGGCCCCGAGCGACGTGGTCGTCTTCCCCGGCAGCCAGAGCGCGCTCTCCACCATCTTCCGGGCGGTCGTCGGCGCCGGCCGCCCGCTGCTGGTGGAGTCACCCACCTACTGGGGCGCGATGCTCGCCGCCGCGCTGGCCGGCGTGCGGCTCGTGCCGGTGCCCAGCGGGCCGGACGGCCCCGACCCGGACGAGCTGGAGCGGGCGTTCGAGCGCACCGGGGCGCGGGCGTTCTACGCGCAGCCCCACTTCGCCAACCCCACCGGCGCCCACTGGTCGCCCGGCCTGGCCGACCGGGTCCTCGGCATCGTCCGGGCGCACGGCGCGTTCCTGATCGAGGACGACTGGGCGCACGACTTCGGCATCGACGCCGAGCCGGTCCCGCTCGCCGCCCGGGACGACAGCGGGCACGTCGTCCACCTGCGGTCCCTCACCAAGAGCGTCTCCCCGACCGTCCGCATCGCCGGGATCACCGCCCGCGGGCCCGTCCGCGAGCGTGTCCTCGCCGACGCCCAGGCCGAGTCCATGTACGTCAGCGGCATCCTCCAGGCCGTCGCGCTCGACGTCGTCACCCAGCCCGCCTGGCGCACCCACCTGCGCAACCTGCGCCATCAGCTCGCCGCCCGCCGTGACCTGCTCGCCGGCGCGCTTCGCGAGCACGTGCCGGCCGCCGACCTGGCGGCCGTCCCCCGGGGAGGGCTCAACCTGTGGGTGCGGCTGCCGGACACCACGGACGTGACCCGGCTGGTCCGCGACTGCGAGACCGCCGGGGTGATCATCGCTCACGGCAACGCCTGGTTCCCCGCCGAACCGACCGGGGCGTTCCTCCGCCTCAACTACTCCGGCCCGAACCCCGGCGCCTTCCCCGAGGGCGCCCGCCTCATCGGGCGGGCGCTCGCGCGGCAGTAGGCGCGGGAGGCGGGCGCGTGTGCCGTCACCCCTCGTCGTACCCCTCGTCCGGGCCGCCCGCCGCGCCGGTAGGCAGTTCCGGAGGCGTGTACGAGCGCAGGGGCCGGGCCGCGGGGTCGGGGCGGACCGCGCCGAGGAGGGGGTTCGCGGCGATGGGGGAGACCTTGACCCGGGCGCCCGGGCGCGGGGCCTGGATCACCAGACCGTCGCCCAAATAGATCGCCACGTGCGTGGCCTTGGGGAAGTAGACCACCAGGTCGCCCGGGCGCAGGGAGCGCAGCGGCACCTTGGGGAGGGTGCGCCACTGCTCCTGGCTGGTGCGGGGGATGGCGCGGCCCGCCTCCGCCCACGCCCGGGAGGTGAGGCCCGAGCAGTCGAAGGACTCCGGGCCCTCGGCGCCCCACACGTACGGCTTGCCGATCTGTTCGGCCGCGTACGCCAGGGCGTCGTCGCCCAGCTCGGAGGGGGTGCGGGCGCCTTCCAGCTCGCCGGTGGCGAGGAGTTCGCGCTGGGCGTCGGCCGTCTCCGCGTCCTCCAGGGCGGTCAGCTCCTCGACCTCCTCGTCCGACAGCGCGGCGAGGGTCTCCTCGACCTCCTTCAGCCGGGCCGTGACCTCGTCCCGGGCCTTCTTCCGCTCCTCCGCCAGCGTCTGCTCCCGGTCCAGCGCCTTGCGGGACGCCGTCGCGAGCCGGTCCGCCCGCTTCTCGCCCTTCTTGAGCCGGGCCACCGTCGCCGCCCGTTCGCGGGCCGCGCGGCGGAGCACCCGGTGCTGGTCCAGCGCGTGGTCGGGGTCGCGGGCGAGCAGCAGCCGCAGGGCGGAGGAGAAGTCCGTACGCCCCTGGTACTGGGCGCGGGCCAGCCGGCCGGCGTCGGCGCGGGCGCGGGCGAGGGAGTCGCGGGTCCGGGTCAGGTCGCCGGTGAGCCTCCTGGTCTCGGCGGCGAGCGCCTTCAGTTCCTCCTCGGTGGCGTTGTAGGTCTCGGTCGCCTCCTCCGCCTGCCGGTAGAGGGTGCGCAGCTGGGCGAGCATCGCCGGCACGGTGGCCGGGCCGGCCGGTTCGGCCGCGCGGGGGGAACCGGCCGGCCCGGACTCGGTGGCGCTCGCCGGCGCGGTCGGCCCGGACTCCGTCGCGGTTGCCGACGCGGTCGGTCCGGACCCGGTGGCGGCCGCCGGTTCCGTCGGCTCGGGTCCGGGCGCGGCGGCGGCCGGTGCGGCGGGCAGCGCGGTCAGCAGCGCGGCGGCGCAGACGGCCCGCAGCAGTCTTCCTGACATGTCATCACCTCCGCCCTCATCATGGGGCGGTAGATGGTATGAAAAGCGTATTAAGTGGGTGAGTGGGGGGGTCGTCCCCGCAGGGTCACCCGTCCTGGCTACTCCACGGGCAACCCGTAGAACACGCGGTCCCGGCGGACCACCGCCCCCGCCGCCCAGGGTGCGGCCACGGGCGCCGACGGTCACGCCCGGGGCGTCACCGCCCGCGGCGGACTCCGTACCGCGCCGCCAGCGCGCCCTGCCGGTGGCCGGGTCGACGGCGTACACGGTCCCGGAGCGGTCGGCGGCGTACAGCGTGCCGCCCGCCACCTGGGCGCGCCCGAAGGCGGCGGAGCCGCGCAGCCGCCACAGCGGCCTGCGGGTCCGGGTGTCGAAGGCGTGCAGGCCGTCCTCGACCGCCGTGTACAGCCGCCCGGACGCGTCCCCGGACACCGCGCCGCCCGGACGGGCCGCGCCGAACGGGCGGAACCACCGGCGCGCGCCGGTCGCCCGGTCGTGCGAGAAGAAGACGGCCCCTCGGCGGCCTTGACCTGAGCGGCGTTCCCGCCTCTGGCGGCGCGAATGCCCGTGATCCTACGACTTCTGTGACCAGGGCCACTTCACCTCGCGCCGCTCACGGCCCTCGGGGGCGTACTCGTACTTCCAGCCGCGCTGGAGCCCCAGCCGCTTGGTGTGGCCTGCCGGGACGCGGCGGTAGGCGTGGACGGCCGGCGGGCCGCCGTCCTCGGCCGGGACGGGGACGGTGTACCACTTGGGCGGGTGGCCGGTGGGGCCGGTCAGCACCGGCAGGACCCGGCCGTCCAGGGGGCCGCCGTGGAACGGCGTGTTCTCGCTTCGCACGCCCCCAGTCTCACACCCGGGTCACAGCAGGTGCGCGGCGTCGCCCACCACGGGGAGCACACCACGGGCGAGGACGCCCACCGGCCCCTCGGGCCGCTCCTGCGACAGCAGCGACGCCACCGCTCCCGCCGTCCGGGCGTCGGTCGCGGCGGTCGCCGTCAGCAGCGCGACCAGGTGGTCGACCAGCCAGGCGCGCAGATCGGCGGCGGGCGGCTGCTTGTCCTCGTCCAGCCAGATGAGTGACGCCGCCTCGACCGCCGCTATCCACGTCCGCACCATCATCCGCAGCCTCGGGCCCGGGTCCGGCACGCCGAGGTGCAGCAGGATCTGCTCGGCCGCCGCGCGCCGCACCTCGTCGACGATCGCGGTGGTACGGGAGGTCTCGGCGACGCTGCCGCCCTGGAGCAGGGCGCTGAACCCGGTGTCGTGCTCGTCGACGAAGGCCAGGTACCGGTCCAGGACGCGGGTGAGCCGCTCGGTGGGCGGGCCCACGGGCGGCTCGGTGAAGCACAGCTCCAGCTCGTGGGCGGCCGACCGCAGCGCGGCCTCGTACAACTCCTGCTTGCCGCCCGCGAAGTACCGGTACACGAGCGGGCGCGACACCCCGGCCGCCTCGGCGACGTCGTCGAGCGACACCTCCTCCGGCGCCCGGTGCGCGAAGAGCGACAGGGCGACGCGGAGGAGCTGCGTACGGCGCTCCTCGACGCTGAGCCGTCGGTACGCGGGTGCGGGCGTGGCGGCACGGGTCATGCCCGCAGCGTAACTCCGCCCCGTCCCCGGTGGCGCCGGGCCTCAGGCGAGGAGGCCGGAACTCTTCCAGAGCCTGCGGCCCGGCCCGCGCAGCACCCCTATGTCGTCGAGGAAGTCCGTCAGCCGCCGGGCGCCCGACTGCATGACCTCACGGCGGTGGCCGCTGGCCCTCACCTGGGCGACCGCCTCGCGCCGGTCGAGGCCGACGTTCTCGTACACCCGGGGGTTGACGAAGCAGACGGAGAAGACCCGGGCGGCCTCACCGCAGCTGACCCGGGTGAACTCCTGCTCCCAGCGCGGGGCGGTGACCATCTGCCGGCGCAACTCCTCGCGGGCGTACCGGACGTGCCGGGCCTCCTCCACCACATGGATGCGGGTCACTCCGCGCACCAGGGTCTGGACGCGCTCGTCGGGGAAGGTCAGGCGCTGCATCCAGTCGAGGATCTCCTCGCCCAGCAGCGTCGCCGCGAACGAACCGGGCGTGGTGGACACGGTCTTCAGGACGCGCGCCATGTTGTGGTAGACGCGCGGCACGGGGTAGGCGGGCGCCCCGCCCTTCTGGATCATCCTGGCGAACATCATCGAGTGGCGGCACTCGTCCGCTATCTCGGTGAGGGCGTACCGGACGTGGTTGCTGGTGACCGACTTGTCGTAGATGTGGCGGACCAGCAGCTGCATGAGGATGATCTCGAACCAGATGCCGAGCGAGGCGAGCGACGCGGCCTCGTGCCGGGCCAGGTCCATCCGCTGCTCCTCGGACATCCTGCGCCACAGCGGGGTGTCGTAGAGAGAGACCAGCTCCGGCGGCCAGAACCACTTGCCGTCCTCCGGCGGGGCGTCCCAGTCGAGCTCCTTGTCGGGGTCGAAGGAGTGCTTCGCGGACGACTCGAGCAGCCGTTCCGCGACCTGTTCACGGTCCCGGAGCGGACCGAGCGCGTCGCGGAGCAGACGGATGTCGCGTTCGGACACGGTGGTCATGGGCGGGGCACCTCGCGCAGTTGGCGTTACTGGGGGTCATCCCTTATAAGACTGCTTGTCAGCAAGGCCGTCAATCCCCTGTGCCCGACTTGTTGACCCGGCGTCTACCAACGTGTGAGCCTGCCAACCACCCGTCCGCGCACAGGCGAAGGAGCCGTCCGTGTCGACGCACGATCTCTACACCAGGGACCCGGGAGACCAGGTCTGGCAGGTGCCGGCCACCGGCTCGGCGCGTTTCAGCTGGGAGTACGACGACGGCCGCGACCGGCTGCTCGCCCTCTACCAGAAGGGCAAGGACAAGCAGTGGGACGGCGCCCGGCGCATCGACTGGGACCTGGAGGTCGACCCCCACGACCCCCTCGGCACCCCGGACGAGGCGCTGACGCTGTACGGGACGCGCCACTGGGCCAGGATGACCGAGAAGGACAAGGGCGAGCTGCGCAAGCACTACGCCTCCTGGCAGTTCAGCCAGTTCCTGCACGGCGAGCAGGGGGCGATGATCTGCGCCGCCCGGATCGTCGAGTCCGTCCCCGACATGGACGCCAAGTTCTACTCCGCCACCCAGACCATGGACGAGGCCCGGCACGCCGAGATCTACGGCCGCTTCCTCCACGAGAAGATCGGGATGCTGTACCCGATCAACGACAACCTCCAGGGCCTGCTGGGCGACACCCTCCGCGACTCCCGCTGGGACATGCCCTACCTCGGCATGCAGGTCCTCATCGAGGGCCTCGCGCTCGCCGCGTTCGGGATGATCCGGGACACCACCGACAAGCCGCTGCCGAAGCAGATACTCGCGTACGTCATGCAGGACGAGGCCCGGCACGTCGCGTTCGGCCGTATGGCGCTGCGCGACTACTACCAGCAGCTCACCGACGCCGAACTGCGCGAGCGCGAGGACTTCGTCATCGAGGGCTGCTACCTCATGCGCGACCGGCTGCGCGGGGTGGAGGTGCTGGAGAACTTCGGCGTCTCGAAGAAGGAGGCGGAGGAGCTCTCGGAGCAGTCCGAGTTCCTGCACCTGTTCCGCAAGCTGCTCTTCAGCCGCATCGTCCCGTGCGTCAAGGACATCGGCCTGTGGGGCGAGCGGCTCCAGAAGGCGTACGTGGACATGGGCGTCTTCGAGCTGGGCGACTCCAACCTGGACCTGCTGATGACCCAGGACGAGGAGATCGCGGAACGCCTCGACCGCGAACGGTTCGCCGCGGAGGAGGCCGAGCGGGTCGCGGAGGTGACGGAGGCCATCGCGGAGGGCGGAGCATGATCGGGTGTCGCACCCCGTGACGTAGATTGACGGTCATGACCATGCCGCCTCCGTCCCCGCAGCCCGGCCCGTACGGTGCGCATCCCGGCCCGCAGCCCGGCCCCTACGGTGCGCATCCCGGCCCGCAGCCCGGCCCCTACGGCGCGCAGCCGCCCGGGCCGCACCCCGGGCAGTACCCGGGCCCGCCGCCCGGTGTCCCGCAGCAGTACCCGGGCCCCTACGGCGGCCCGGCGCCCGGCCCGTACGGCATGCCGCAGCCGCCGCGGAAGAAGCGCACCGGGCTGGTCGTCGGCCTGGTCGCCGGGGCGCTCGTCCTGCTCGGCTGCCTCGGCTACGGGGTCAAGATGGTCTTCGACGCGGCCGGCGGCGACACGCCCTTCCCGCCCGCCACGCACAAGCTCACCGTCCCGCAGAAGCTCGTGGACGGCCAGTACACGCTCGCCCAGGACATGTCCGGCACCGAGGGCAAGAAGCTGCTGGACGAGTCGTACAGCCCCTACGCCCGCACGGACGGGGCGGCCGTGGCGCAGTACACCGCCGAGAAGGACGGCGCGATCAAGGCGCTGGTCGTCTCCGGCTACTACGGGCAGATCAAGCGCCCCGACACCGAGCGCGGCAGCCTGCTGCGCGGGGCCGGCACCGCGCAGAACGCGAAGATCGAGATACCGGCGAAGGACGTCACGCCCGCCGGCGCCGAGGTGAAGGTCGAGTGCGAGGTCCTCAGCAACACCGAGGCCGGCAACAAGGTGACCTTCCCGATGTGCGCCTGGGCCGACGGCAACACCGCCGTCGGGGTGGGCGTCGTCGACGGGGCGTCGATGGCGGGGAAGCCCGGGGACATCGACCTCACCGCGGCGGCCGAACTGACACTGAAGGTCCGCGCCGAGATGCGCACACCGATCGGCTGATCACCCGGTCGTGATCACGGGCCGCCCGCACCGGGGCGGTCGGCACCGCGCCGCTCCTCCTCCCGCAGCGCCTCCTCCATCACCGACCGGGCGATCGGGGCCGCGCTGCCGCCGCCGCTGATGTCCTCCCGGTTGGCGGAGGCGTCCTCCACGACCACCGCCACCGCCACCGCCGGGCGGCCCGTGCCCTCCGCCTGCGCCCAGCCGATGAACCAGGCGTACGGCGTACCGGTGTTGCCCACGCCGTGCTGCGCCGTGCCGGTCTTCCCGCCGACCCGGGCGCCCGGAATGGCCGCGTTGCTGCCCGAGCCGCCGTCGACGACGTCCACCATCAGCTCCTGGAGCCGCAGCGCCGTCGGCGGCAGCATCGCCTGCCGGTAGCCGCGGCGGACGTGCTGCGTCACGGTGTCGCCGTCGGAGGTCGTCGTCCGGTCCACCAGGTGCGGGTGGGCGATCTCGCCGCCGTTGGCGACCGCCGCGGCGACCATCGCCATCTGGAGCGGGGTGGCCCTGGTGTCGTACTGGCCGATGGCGGAGAGCGCGAGCCGGTCCGGGGTCAGCCCGTTGTCGAAGTTGGACCTGGCCACCGCCGACGGCACGCGCAGCGAGCCGTCGTTGAAGCCGAAGCGCGTCACCGCGTCGAGCATCCCGGCGGCCCCCACCTTCACCCCGAGGTGGGCCATCACGGTGTTGCACGACCAGCGGATCGCGTACGCCAGCGAGGCGTTGCCGCACCCCTTCGCCTCGTTGGGCAGCACGGTGCGGGTGCCCGGCAGCAGGTACGGCTCGGGGGCGCCGGTCGGCGCGTCGACGTCCGTGACGATCCCCGCGTCCATCGCGGCCGCCGCGGTCACGATCTTGAACGTGGAGCCGGGCGGATAGGTCTGCCGCAGTGCCCGGTTGAGCATCGGCTGGTCCGGCGCCGCGTTGAGCCGGGCCCACGCCGCGGCCACCTCGCCGCCGGTCCCGGACAGCAGGCCGGGGTCGTACGAGGGGCTGCTCACCAGCGCCAGGATGCGGCCGCTGGACGGTTCGAGGGCGGCGACCGCGCCGCGCCGGCCGCCGAGCCCCTCGTACGCGACGCGCTGCAACGGTTCACTGATGGTGGTGACGACGTTCCCGCCCGGCGGCCGGGTGCGGCTGAGGTCGTGCCAGAAGGGGAGGAGCGCCAGCGTCGGGCTCGTACCGGACAGGACGGCGTCCTCGGCGTGCTCCAGCAGCGTGGTCCCGTACGTCTGCGAGGCGTGCCCGGTCACCGGGGCGTACAGCGGGCCGTCGGTGTACGTGCGCTCGTGGCGGAGTTGCTCACCGGTGTCCTTCGAGCCGGTGACCGGCGTGCCGTCGACGACGATGTCGCCGCGCGGCTCGGCGTAACGGGCCATGACGGGCCGCCGGTTGGCCGGGTTCTTGTCCAGCGACGGCGCCTCGAAGACCTGGACCCGGGCGGCGTTCACCAGCAGGGCGGCGAGCAGGAGCAGGCACAGGAGAGCGGCGTGCCGGATGCAGGGGATCACCGGACCTCCGTCGTGACGGGCAGGATGGCGCCGGGCTCGACGCCCCCGGGTTCGGGGACGCGGGCGAAGTCGCTGACCCGGATCAGGAGCGCCACGATGATCCAGTTGGTGACGACCGACGAGCCGCCCTGCGCCAGGAACGGCATGGCCATGCCGGTCAGCGGGATCAGGCCCATGACCCCGCCGGCGATGACGAACACCTGGAGCGCCGGGATGGACGAGAGGCCGGTCGCCAGGAGCCTGCCGAACGGGTCGCGCAGCGCGAGGCCGGTCCGGAAGCCACGGGCCACGAGCAGGGCGTACAGCAGGAACACCGCGGTCAGCCCGGCCAGACCCAGCTCCTCGCCGGCGGTGGCCAGGATGAAGTCGGACTTGGCGGCGAAGCCGATCAGGACGGAGTCGCCGAGCCCCAGGCCCGTGCCGAGCACCCCGCCCGCGGCGAAGGCGAACAGCGACTGGGCGAGCTGGCCGGGGCCGCGGCCCGCTTCGATGGAGGCGAACGGGTGGAGCCAGTCCTCGACCCGGCCGTGGACGTGGGGTTCGAGGCCGCCGACCACGAACGCCCCGGCCGCCGCCAGCAGCAGCCCCACGGCCACCCAGCCGGTGCGGCCGGTGGCCACGTACAGCAGGATCACGAACAGCCCGAAGAACAGCAGCGAGGTGCCGAGGTCGCGCTCCAGCACCAGCACTCCGACGCTCACCAGCCAGATCGCGACGACCGGTCCGAGGACCCGCCCGGTGGGCAACTGCACGCCCCAGACACGGCGGCCGGTGTGGGCGAGGGCGTGGCGGTTGGCGGCGAGGTACGCGGCGAAGAAGACGGCCAGCAGGATCTTGGCGAACTCGCCCGGCTGGAACGAGAGGCCGCCGACCCGGATCCAGATCTTCGCGCCGTTGACGGCCGGGAAGAAGATCGGCACCAGCAGCAACAGCAGGGCGGCGGCGACCGACACGTACGCGTAGCCCTGGAGGGTCCGGTGGTCGCGCAGCAGGACGACCACCGCGATGAAGAGCGCGACGCCGAGCGTGGACCACACCAGCTGCGTGGGTGCGGCGTGGTCGGCGGGGGTCTCCAGGTCGAGACGGTAGATGAGCACCAGGCCGAGGCCGTTGAGCAGGACGGCGATGGGCAGCAGGAGCGGATCGGCGTACGGGGCGCGGAGGCGGACCGCCAGGTGCGCCAGCAGCGCCAGGAACCCGAGTCCGGCGCCGTACGCGGCGGCGTCCGGTGGGACGGCGCCGTTGCGTGCGAGGCCGACGTCGATGTAGCCGAGCACGGA
Organism: Streptomyces sp. NPDC045701; assembly: GCF_056432045.1. Taxonomy (NCBI): domain Bacteria; kingdom Bacillati; phylum Actinomycetota; class Actinomycetes; order Kitasatosporales; family Streptomycetaceae; genus Streptomyces; species Streptomyces sp. NPDC045701. The sequence continues at coordinate 151,398 of NZ_JBWKJV010000009.1, forward strand.
GATGAGGACGCCCCCGATGAGGAGCGACAGCTCCACCCCCCGGCGCTTGTGCAGACGCAGCCCGGGCGGCGGGGCGTCGGCCCTCGTTGCGGTCATGCACGGCAACGTAGCAAGCGGTGAGGCATATGTCCCTTATGTCACACCTGACACGGTCCGCCCTGGCATCCCGCCGCGCCCGTGCCCCACCCACCGTCCGCCCGGAGGGGCGCCGCGCCGCCGGACACGCCGGGGCGCGTCAGACGTGGCCGGGCGCGACGGGGGCGGGCCCGCCGGGATCCGGGTCGTCCCGGTACTCGGCCAGCGTCAGGCGGGCCTCCGCGCCGCCGCCGGGTGCGTTGCCGAAGCGGAGCTCCGCGCCGATGACCGACGCCTGGCCCGCCGCGATGGTCAGGCCCAGGCCGTGGCCCTTGCTGCCGCTCTCCGTACGGAACCGCTGCGGGCCGTGCTCCAGGAGGTACTCCGGGTACCCCGGCCCGTGGTCGCGGACCGTCAGCACCGGGCCGTCCACCGTCAGGGTGACCGGCGCCCGGCCGTGCTTGTGGGCGTTGGCCACCAGGTTGCCCAGCACCCGCTCCAAGCGCCGCTTGTCCGTCTCGACCCGGGCGTCCCGCACGATCCGCACCTCCGTGTCCGTGCCCGACGCCCGCACCACCCGCCGCGCCAGCGGGCCGAGCTCGTACACGTCCAGGTCGACCTTCTCGGTACGCGTGTCCAGGCGCGAGATCTCCAGCAGGTCCTCCGTGAGCGCCCGCATCGCCTTCACCCGGTCCCGCACCAGCTCCGCGGGCCGCCCGGGCGGCAGCAGCTCGGCCGCCGCCGACAGCCCGGTCAGCGGCGTACGCAACTCGTGCGCCACGTCCGCCGTGAAGCGCTGCTCGCTCAGCAGCTTGCCCTGGAGGCTGGACGCCATCGTGTCCAGGGCGCCCGACACCGTCGCCACCTCGTCCTCCGGGCGCGCCGGGTCCCATGTACGGCGGTCGTTGACACGCGCGTCCAGGTCGCCCGCGCTGATCCGCCGCGCCACCTGCGCCGTCAGGTGCAGCCGCCGGGTCACCCGGGTCACCGCGAACGAGCCGACCAGCAGCGTCGCCCCGATGGCCAGGACGGAGGAGCCCACGATCGCCTTGTCCAGCCCGCTGATGGTGCCCGCGCTCAACGAGTAGTCCACCCGCACCGCCAGCGCCCGGCCGTCGGCGGGGCCCGCCGCCCACATGGCGGGCCGCCCCGCCGGGTCGTCGGCGACCACCGTGCCGCGCTCCCCCCGGACCGCCGTCGCCCGCAGCGCGGACGGCAGGCCGTCCGGATCGACGCCCGCGTACGGCGGCAACGGCTCGCCCGCCTCGTACGCGTGCGTCACCTCCTCCAGGCGGTCCAGCGCCTTCTCCCGTGCCGTGTCCACCGTCTGCCGGGTGACCGACACGTGCACCAGCGCGCCCAGCAGGGCGGCCAGCGCGCAGCACATCACCGTGATGAAGACCCCGGCCTTCCACGTCAGGGTCGCCATCCAGGCCGGCGGCCGGGGGCGCCGCATCACGCACCGCCCGAGGGGGAAGGGCTGCTCCGCCCCGGCGGCACCGGCTTCACGCGGACGATCTCGTCCCGCGTCGGGAGCAGCGTCCGCTGCTGGGCGTCCCAGGACCACGCGGTGCGGTACTCGTAGCCCGGGATGCCCGCCGAGACCACCCGTACGACCAGGTTCCGGCCCGCGAGCTGCACGCCCGCGAGCTGCACGCCCACGACCTGGTCGACGGTCGACATGATCCGGGTCAGGCCGCCCTTCTCGGGCATGTACACGCGCAGGCCGGTCTGTTGGTCGGGCATGCGGATGCCGACGACCAGCTCGTCCTTGCCGTCCCCGGTGAGGTCCCGGTAGTACGGCGTCATCACCGGGCACCGCCTCGGCTCGGTCCGGCACGCGCGGATACGCCCCGCCGTCTCCTCGTACATCCCGTCGGGGCCGCTGTACTCGTCCGGGTGCGCGGCCACCTCGGCCCGCACGACGTCCACCGGGTCGACCCGGTGGACGTCGTCGCCGGGGGCACTGACGCCGGGCACTCGCGCGCTGTCGCTCTCGCCGTAGTCGTACGGCGGCGCCGTGACCGGCGGCATGTCGGGCCACAGCCGGACCGGGCCTACGGCCGTCGGTGTGGGGCCGGCGCTCCGCAGCTCGCCCGCGTCGCCGCATCCCGCCAGCAACAGCGCGGTCACGGCCGCGCAGGGCAGCACAGCCGCGTACACGGCCGGGCGGTGCGGTCTCACGGTGCTCCCGTCTGTGCGGCGCCGGAGGCCGGCGGCTGGTCGTCCCGTCAACCTTATGCGGACGGAAGTCCCTTTTGTCGACCCGGCCAGGTCGTCGCCCACCCGCGGCACATCACCCGCGTCACGGCACCCGCGTCACCGCACCCCCGCGTCACCGCACGCGCGAGCCGCCCGACAGCATCCGGTCGGCCTGGTCCCGCGCCACCCGCTGCTCCGCGCCGCAGAACGAGCACTGCGTCGTGTACGACGTGGACACCGGGAAGAGCGGCACGAAGAACAGCGTGAACTTGGTGGTCCTCTTCCGCAGCGCGTGCGCCGCGGGGTTGCCGCACCGCCCGCACACCAGCGTGAGCACCGCCAGCTGCCGGAGGTACCCCTTCGTCCCGAAGATGATCATGCGGTGTTCTCCTCCCGGGAGTGGCCCAGCGCCCGCCGGCACAGCGCCAGCAGCTTCTCGTCCTGGTGGACGTCGTGGTCACCCGACGAGCCCTCCGACACGTTGTGCCGACGCGCGCGGGACAGCTCCGCCCGCAGCAGCGGGGCCGCCTCCGCCGGTACGCACCCCAGCTCCGCGAGGCACCCGGCGATCTCCACGCGCGTGTGCCGGTTCTCCCTCCATGCTCCCACCAGCACCGGCCCGGCCTCCCGCACGTCGCCGGTCGCCCGGCACAGCGCCACGGCCGCGTCCACCCGCAGCCACACCCCGGGCGCCGCCAGGCACGCCCGCAGCTCCGGAACCGCCGCCCCGGCCGCCCGGCCGATCGCGCCCACCGCCCTGGCCGCCTCCCGCCGGTGCGCCGCGTCCGGCGCCAGCAGCAGGCCACGCAGCCGGGGCAGTACGGCACCGGCGTCGCCCGCCACCGCCCACAGCGCACGGGCCGCCGACGTCGCCACCGCCACCGACCGGTCGTCCAGCAGCGCCCGCAGGTCACCCGCCGCCCCGCCCGCCGCCGGCCCGAACGCGGCCAGCGCCCGCAGCGACGACTCCACCACCCACTCCCGGCGGAACGCGGGCGCCCCGCGCAGCACCCGCAGCACCTCCGGCAGCGCCTCCGAGGCACCCAGGCGCGCCAGCGCCCGCAGCAGCGGGCCGGCCTCCTCGCCGAGCCCCTCGTCCAGCGGCAGCCCGCCGAGCCGGCGCCGCAGCGCGGGCACCAGCGGGGCACCGGCCTCACCCAAATGGGTGATCGCGTAGCCGAGCCGGCCGTCCAGGCCCGGCTGCTCCAGGGCGCGGGCCAGCGCCGGCACCGCCCGGGCGTCACCGGTACGGGTGAGGGCGAGCAGCGCGCTGCCCTTCCCCGCCCGGCCGCCCGTCCGCTCCGGCGCCCAGGGGACCGGGTCGGCCGCCACCCTGGCCGCCAGCGCGTCCGCCGCCGGGCGGGCCACCTCGAACAGGCCCTCAAGCCAGCTCACGGCGGCCTCGCGCAGCCGGGGCTCCGGGTCGCCCAGCTGCGCCCCGACGAGCCGCACCACCTCGTCGTACGCCCCCCGCCACGTACGCACCAGGCCACCGCACATCCACACCGCGTCCGCCCGCTGGTCCCGGTCGGGGCTGCGCAGCTGGGCGGTGACCAGCGCGATCCGGTCCTCCACCCGGTCGTCCAGGGCGCTGTGCAGGGTCCGCAGCAGGTCGTCGGCCCACGCCGAGCCGCGCCCGGCCCGCTGCTCCTCGCGCAACTCCCGTACCCGGCCCACCAGGATGGGCGAGCCGGGCCGCAGCTCGGCCGCGTCCGGCGGCTCGGTCAGTTCCGCGAGGACGGCCAGGTCGGTGAGGTCCGGGCGGCACGCCACGGCGGCCAGGTCCTCCAGGCCGCCCAGCGGCGCCGGCCGGCCGCCGCGCCGCCCCGGTGCCTCCCGCAGCCGGCGCAGCAGTTCCGTCACCGTCACCACGACGTCCCGGGGCAGCCGGGCGGGGGCGCACCGGGCCAGTTGGGCGAGGGCGGACAGGCGCAGGGCCGGGTCCTGGGCGGCGTCGGTGAGCCAGCCGAGCCAGTCGGCGATCTCGTCCCGCAGCGACTCGTACCGCAGGGCGATCCGGCCAACGGCCTCCACCAGCGCGAGCCGCACCTCGGTGTCCGTCTCGGTGGTCAGCCGCTCGCGCAGCAGGATCAGCACCCGCGCGGGGTCCCGGTGCAGCGAGGCGAGCGCACCCGGTGCCGCGAGGCGCACCTCCCGGTCGGCGTCCCCGACGAGCGCGAGGAACACGTCCGCGCCGGCGGCGACGGCGGCGGCCGCCATCGCGTAGTTCGCCGCGTCCTCGAACTCCTCGTCCTCCGGGTCGAGATCGTCCAGCTCGTCGTCGCCGCCCAGGTCGATACCGCCGATGCTGGTCAGCAGCTCGATGACGCAGCCGCGGTCCTGGACCTCCGGCCGGGCCACCAGTTCCAGCAGGAAGGGGATGCAGGCGAGCGTCGAGTCGTACACGTCGCCCTGGTGGTGCACCGTCCCGTACATGCCGTCGAGCGCGACCTCCCGCTCCACCGGATCGGGAGACGCGAGCCCGCGCAGCAGGCCGGGCACGTCGTCGGCCGGACCGTAGGCATGACCCAGCGAGGCCCAGTCGACCTCGTCGATCCCCGTGAACATGCCGTCCCTCCCCGCGAAACACTGCACTTGGGGGCAATAGTGCACCACACCGCCGATGGCGATGCCCCGGCAATCGGACACGCTCCGGCACGGTCGCCCACCAGGCTCCTGCCCGCCTCCCGTCCTCGTAAGGCCCCTCCTTCCGTCCTCGTAGGGCCCGTTCTCCCGCCCCCGCGCGGCCTCTTCCTCCGCCCCGTCGGGCTCCTTGTCTTGCTCCCGCGCGGTGCGGCTGTTCCCATGGGCGTGGGGGTGATGGGGCATGAGCGCACTGCGCGTCACACCGGCCGGCCAGGGAGGCCGGGACCGGCTGTGGGTCAGCCTGCCGGACGGCCGGAGCATCGCCTGGTACGACCCGGACGGCGGCCGGATCAGCCTGCTGTCCGAGGCGTACGAGGACGACGTCCTGGCCGCGCTCGCGCCCTACGTCACCGGCGAGGTCACGGTCGGGCCGCCGCCCGTCCTCCCCACCGCCTCCGAGCTGGCTCGCCTGGCCCTCCACCCCGACGACGACCTGGCCCCCAACCGTCCCGGCGAGGCCCTGCGCGGCGTGCTCGACGGCCTCCCGCGGCGCCGTTTCGCGCGCTCCGACCCGCGACCGGCGGAGCTGGCGGCACAGCAGCGGATCGGTGACGCGCTCGACGGACTGGAGGGGGCGGGCTGGCGGGTCCTGCACTGCGTACCGCTGCCGGGCGCCGCGCGGATCGACCACCTGGCGATCGGCCCGGCCGGGGTGTTCGTGGTGCGTACGGTCGCGGCGCGCGGACGTCGGGTGCGGATCGCCGATCCGGTGGTCGCGGTCGGCCGCGCGGAGCCCCTGCCGCACCTGCGCCGGCTGCGCCAGGCCGCCGCCCGGGCCGCGCACGTGCTGGCCACGGGCGTGCGCCCGGTCCTCGCGGTCGCCGGTCCCGGACGGCTGGAGGTGCCGCTCGGCCTCGACGGCGTACGGGTGCTGCGGGACGGCGAGATCCCGTCCCTGGGGCGTCTGGGCGGGGTACTGAAACCGGCGGAGGTGGACTCCCTGTACGCGACGGCCCGCGACCGCCGGACGTGGTCGGCGGCGTAGGGGTACGGACGCGGGAAGGCGCGGGCACGGCTCAGAGCTCGTCCTTCAGCCGCAGCACGGTGGTCACCGTGTGGCGGGTCGTGCCGGTGGCGACCTCCGCCGTCAGGTGCGGCGGCACGGACCGGTAGGGCACCTCCCCCAGGCCGACGGCCGTCGCGGTGCCCGGTGCGCCGGGGGTGAGCGCGGTGAGCGCGGCACCGGCGCGGGCGCGCAGCGCGGGTGTCAGGGGGCTGGAGACGACCGGGGTGTCGTCGTCGGGCAGGACCAGCACCAGGGACGCGGGCCGCTGCCGGCTCCCGGTGAAGCCGACGACCACCGCGTCCCGGGTGTCGGTGTGCCGGAGCTTGCGCCACGCGCGCGTGCCGGCCTTGTAGGGCTGGTCCAGGCGCTTGACCACCAGCCCCTCCACGCCGATCCCGGGCAGCGTCTCGTACCAGGTCGCGGCGAGCTCCGGGTCGGTGGTCATCGGGACGGGCTGGATCGGCGGGCCCAGGTCCGCGAGCAGATCCACCAGCCGTTCCCGGCGCACCGCGTAGGGCCGGGGGCGCAGGTCGGTGCCGCCCGCCGCAAGGATGTCGAAGGCGGCGTACGAGGCGGGCAGCCGCGCGGCGAGCCCCGGCGCCCGCCCGGCGGTCGCGGCGGCCCTGCCCTGGACGGCGGCGAAGTCGATGCGCCCCTCCCGCCAGACGACGACCTCGCCGTCCAGCACCGTGCCGTCCGGCAGGTCCCGGGCGGCGGCGGCCAGATCGGGGAACGCGGCGGTGACGATCCGTCCCGAGCGGGCCTGGAGGACCACCCCGTCGTCGTGCCGGAAGACCACCATCCGGTGGCCGTCGAACTTGGGTTCGTACGCGAGTCCCGGCTCGCGCGGCAGCGTGCCCACCGACCGGGCGAGGGCGACCTTCAGGGGCGGCCTCGGGCGCGGCTCCGGCGTCACGGCAGCCGCCCGGCCCGGTCCGGGTCCAGCAGGGGCGCCAGCAGGTCGCCGTGGTCCTGGAGGCGGGGGGCCATGTCCGCCATGAGGAACGCCAGCTGCCCGGGGTTGCCGCAGGACTCGACCTCCTCCCAGGTCACCGGTGCCGAGGCGGCCGGTTCGCGGCGGGCGCGCAGGGTGTAGGGGGCGGCGGTGGTCTTGGCGGCGTTGTTCTGGCTGTGGTCCACGAAGACCTTGCCGGGCCGCAGGGCCTTGGTCATCCGGTGCACGACCAGGGCCGGGAGCTCGGCCTCGGCCTCGACGGCGAGCTGCTTCGCGTACGCCTGGACCCGCTCGGAGGGGGCCGGCTCCAGCGGCACGTACAGGTGCATGCCCTTGGCGCCGGACGTCTTGGCGTACGCCTCCAGACCGTCCGACGCGAGGCGCTCCCGGAGCCAGAGCGCGACCTCGCAGCACTCCACGACGGTGGCGGGCGGGCCGGGGTCCAGGTCGAGGACGAGCCGGTCCGCGAGGGCGGGGGCGTCGGCCAGCCACTGGGGGGTGTGGAGCTCCACGACCAGGTTCGCCGCCCACATCAGGGACGGGAGGTCCTGGAGGAGCACCTGGCGGGCGTTCTTGTCCTCCGACCGGGGGACGGAGACGGTTTTCACCCAGGAGGGTGTGCCGGGCGGCGGGTTCTTGGTGAAGAACAGCTGGCCGTCGGGGCCGTCCGGGTAGCGGAGGAACGACAGGGGGCGGCCCAGCAGGTGGGGGAGGAGGCAGGGCGCGACGGTGGCGTAGTAGTGCAGGATCTCGCCCTTGGTGGTCCCGGTGGCGGGGTGGATGACCTTCTCCAGGTTGCTGAGCGCCAGGCGCCGCCCCTCCACCTCCGTGATCGGCGTCATACGATGAGAATCCCACGAATCAGGACGAAAGGGATGAAACGTGCGGTCCATCTGGAATGGCGCCATCTCATTCGGTCTGGTCAGCATCCCCATCAAGCTGGTGAACGCGACCGAGAACCGGTCCATCTCCTTCCGGCAGATCCACACGGAGGACGGCGGCCGGATCCGCTACCGCAAGGTGTGCGAGCTGGACGGCGAGGAGGTGTCGTCGGACGAGATCGGCAAGGCGTACGAAGAGGCCGACGGGACCATGATCCCGATCACCGACGAGGACCTGGCCTCGCTGCCGTTGCCGACCGCGAAGACGATCGAGATCGTCGCGTTCGTCCCGGCGGCGCAGATCGACCCGCTGCAGATCGACACGGCGTACTACCTGTCGGCCAACGGCGTGCCGGCCGCGAAGCCCTACACGCTGCTGCGGGAGGCGCTCAAGCGCAGCGAGCGGGTCGCGATCGCGAAGTTCGCGCTGCGCGGGCGCGAGCGGCTGGGGATGCTGCGGGTCGTCGACGACGTCATCGCCATGCACGGGTTGCTGTGGCCGGACGAGATCCGCCGCCCCGAGGGCGTGGCCCCGGACACCTCGGTGACGGTCCGCGAGGCCGAACTGGACCTGGCGGACGCCCTGATGGACACCCTCGGCGAGGTCGACATCGAATCGCTGCACGACGACTACCGGACGGCGGTGGAGGAGATGATCGCCGCGAAGGCGGAGGGAACCGAGGTCGCGGCGCCCAAGGAGGAACGGCCCGGCGGCCAGGTCATCGACCTGATGGCGGCGCTGGAGAGCAGCGTAAGGGCGGCCCGGGAGGCCCGTGGGGAGGGCGGACCGGAGGCGGAGGTGCACGAGCTGTCCGGCCGCAAGAAGACCGCCGCCGCAGCCCGCAGCGCGCCCAAGGAGAGCGGTACGAAGAAGTCCACGGCCAAGTCGGCCGCCGCGAAGAAGGCGGCGCCGGCCCGCAAGTCCACCTCCAAGACGGCCGCGAGCGGCAAGGCGGCGGAGAAGAAGACCACCGCGAAGAAGGCCACCCCGAAGAAGACCCCGCCCCGCAAACGCGCCTCCTGATGCCCCGGGCCGGCCGCCCCCCGCTGGGCGCCCCCCGCCGGGTGCCGCCGCGCCGGGCACGCGCCGGGGACCCGCCCGGCACCCCGCACCGGCGTCCGCCCTCCGCCGGCGGCGACCCCGTCGGGGCGGCCCCGCCCGCCGGGCTCCGCCACACCGTGCGGGTGGCCGGATTGGCTACCGTCCGGAGCAGGGGGGACTGCGGCGGGGGAACGACCGCCCCGCCGTACCGCCGCCGTGGGCCCTCCGCTGTCGCCGCGCCGCCGAACGGGGCGTGGCAGCACCGTCTTTCAGGCCCTCGACGTCAGGAAGTACGCATGAATTCCCCAGCACCCCGTACCCCGCCCGCCATACGCGTCGACCTGCTCACCCGGGAGTACCCGCCCGAGATCTACGGCGGCGCCGGAGTCCACGTCGGGGAGCTCGCCCAGGAGCTGCGCGCGCTGGTCGACCTGCGGGTGCACTGCTTCGGGGAGCTCCGTACCGCGCCCGGTGTGACCGCGTACCGGGATCCCGAGTCGCTCGCGGGCGCCAACCCGGCCCTGCGCACCCTCGGCGTGAACGTGGAGATGGCCGCCCGCTGCGAGGGCACCGACGTGGTGCACAGCCACACCTGGTACGCCAACGCGGCCGGGCGCCTGGCGCAGGTCCTCCACGGCGTACCGCATGTGATGACCATGCACAGCCTGGAGCCGCTGCGGCCCTGGAAGGCCGAGCAACTGGGCGGCGGGTACGCGCTGTCCTCGCTGGTGGAGCGCACCGCGATCGAGGCCGCGGACGCCGTCGTCGCCGTGTCGCGCGGGATGCGCGACGACATCCTGCGCGTCTACCCCGACGTCGACCCCGACCGCGTCCACGTGGTGCACAACGGCATCGACACCACCGTCCAGCGCCCCGACCACCGGGTGGCGGCCCTGGAGCGGCACGGCGTCGACGCGACCCGGCCCATCGTGCTCTTCGTCGGCCGGGTGACCCGCCAGAAGGGGCTGCCGCAACTGCTGCGCGCCGCCTTCGAACTGGACCCGGCCGCGCAACTGGTGCTGTGCTGCGGGCAGCCCGACACCCCCGAGATCGCGGCGGAGACGGCCGCGCTGGTCGACGAACTGAGCCGGGTGCGCGGCGGGGTGGTCCGCGTCGACGGCATGCTCGACCCGGAGTCGCTGCGCCAGTTCCTCACGCACGCGACGGTGTTCGTCTGCCCGTCGCTGTACGAACCGATGGGCATCGTCAACCTGGAGGCCATGGCGTGCGGCACGGCGGTCGTCGCCACCGCCACCGGCGGCATCCCCGAGGTCGTCGCCGACGGGGAGACCGGGCTGCTCGTTCCGATCGAACAGAAGCGGGACGGCACCGGCACGCCGCTCGACGAGCAGCGATTCGCCTCCGACCTGGCGGCGGCCGTCAACCGGCTGCTCGCCGATCCGGCCCGCGCTGCCGCGATGGGCGCGGCCGGCCGGGCCCGGGCGGCGGAACGGTTCAGCTGGCAGGAGGCGACCCGCCGGGTGAACGCCGTCTACCGGCGGCTGCTCGGCCCCTGACCCACCGGCACCCGCGGCACCGACCGGCACCCGCGGCACCGACCGGCACCCGCACCACCGCCACCCGGGCCCCCGGCCATCCGCGTCCCCGGCTCCTCAACGGCCCGGGGCCGACCTCATGTTGTCGCGGCGGTGTCGTTGACCCGGCCGTACCGGCCGCCGTTAGCGTCGTCGTCATGTCCCACGCGCCGCACACAATCCGCACCGCGCTGGTCACCGGCGGCAACCGGGGGATCGGCCTGGAGACCTGCCGTCAGCTCGGCCGGGCGGGCCTCGACGTCGTCCTGGCCGCGCGCGACCCCGCACGCGGCCGGGCGGCGGCCGACCGGCTCGCCCGGCAGGGCCTGGCCGTACGGTTCGAGCAGCTCGACATCACCGACGGCGACAGCGTGCGGGCGTGCGCCGACCGGCTGGCGCACGACGGCGTGGAGGTAGACGCCCTCGTCAACAACGCGGGCGTCTACCCCACCGAGTCGTTCTTCTCGCTCGGCGAGGAGACGATGAGCCGGTCGGTCGACGTCAACCTGATGGGCGCGTTCCGCACCTGCCGGGCCTTCGTCCCGGACATGGTCCGGCGCGGCCACGGGCGGGTCGTGAACGTGTCCTCCGGCCTCGGCGCGATGACCGACAACGTCCCTTCCCCGGCCGCGTACGGCATCACCAAGGCCGCGCTCAACGCGCTCACGCTCGTCGTCTCCGCCGCCGTGCCGCCCTCGGTCAAGGTCAACGCGGTCTGCCCCGGCTGGGTCCGCACCGACATGGGCGGCTCCTGGGCGCCGACGAGCGTGGAGAAGGGGGCGGACACGGTCACCTGGCTGGCGCTGCTCCAGGACGAGGGCCCCACCGGCGGGTTCTTCCGGGAGCGCCGGCGGATCCCGTGGTGAGCGGCCACGACACACGAAGGGAAGAACGATGAAGCTCTCCTCCCGCGGCCGAGGGCGCCGCACGGCGGGAATCGTGACCGCCGCCGTACTGATCTTCGGCATCGGCGCCGCGTTCAGCAGCGACTACGTACAGGCCGCGGCGAGCGAGGCGCTGCGGTCCACGCCCCAGGCGCACGAGCCGAAGACCCTGTCCTCCCTCGACCCGGCCGTCCGCGCCTACGTGGACGCGGTCGACGCCGGGGACGCGGACGCCCTGGCCGCCGCGTTCCACGAGGACGGCACGGTCACCGACACCGGGCGCCGGTTCCAGGGGCGGGACGCCATCCGCGCCTGGGCGGCGGACGAGGTGATCGGCGGCAAGGTCACGGTGCTCGGTCACACGCCCGGCGACAACGGCCCGACCGTGCTGCTGCGGTTCGACCCCGCGGGACTGCTCGCCGGGTTCCGGGCCCGCTACACGTTCACGGTCGTGGACGGGCTCATCCACGGCGTGTCCATGAGCTATGCCTGACCACCGACCCCCTCAGGGAGAAATGTCATGAGAAAGCGTGTGATACCTCCGGTCGTCCTCACCGCCGCCCTGCTCCTCGGCGCGACCGCCTGCTCCGACGACGGCGGCGGAAGCGGCGCCGGCGAAGGCGGTACGCGGGACCGGGCGGCCGCCTCGCCCGCGCCCAGCGACACCGTCTCGCGGGTGCGTCAGTCCGCCCCGGCCGCCGCCGACGACAAGGATGCCGTCGACCCCGCCGCCCAGGCCTACGTCGACGCCGTGGCCGCCGAGGACCTCGACGCGCTGGTCGCCGCCTTCCACCCGGACGCCGAACTCACCGACGTGGGACGCCGTTTCTCCGGCCACGACGAGATCCGCCGGTGGGCGGACAACGAGGTGATCGGCGGCAGGCTCACCGTCCTGAAGAACACCCCCAAGAGCAACGGCACCACGCTCCTCGTCCGCTTCGCCCCCGGCGGCACCGGCGGCTTCGAGGCCAACTACGAGTTCGACGTCCGCGACGGACGCATCGAGAAGCTGAACCTCCAGTACGCCTGACCCGCCCGAAGAGTCGAAGACAGTCGAAGAAGAAGGGCTCCCGTATGAGCACCGCAACCGGAACCGGGCCCGCCCCGACCCGTAACAATCTCGCGCTGGCCGCACTGGGTCTCGGCGCGTTCGTCATCGGGACCGCCGAGCTCGTCGTCGTCGGCGTGCTCAGCCTGATCTCCGGCGACCTGGACATCTCCGTCAGTACGGCCGGCCTCCTGGTCACCGCGTACGCGCTCGGCGTCTCCCTCGGCGGCCCGGTCGTGAGCGCGGCGACCATCCGGCTGCCCCGGCGCACCCTGCTGTGGGCCGCCCTCGCCGTCTTCATCGCCGGCAACCTGATCGCCGTGTTCTCCGCCTCCTTCGGCCTGCTGGTGGCCGCCCGCGTGCTGTGCGGCGCCATCCACGGCCTGTACCTCGGCGCGGCGTCCACCGTGGCGACCGGCCTGGTGGCGCCCGAGCACCGGGGTCAGGCCGTCGGCCTGGTCTTCGGCGGCATCTCCGTCTCCACCGTGATCGGCGTGCCGCTGGGCACCCTGATCGGCCAGGGCCTCGGCTGGCAGGCCACCTTCGGCAGCGTCGTCGTGCTCGGCGCGCTCGCGCTGGTCGCCACGCTGGTGTGCGTGCCGCGGGTGGAGCACCGCACCGGCGACAGCCTCGGGGCGCAGGCCCGGCACGCCTTCCACCCCCGGGTGCTGGCGATGCTGGCGGCCACGGTCCTGCTGATGGGCTCCCAGTTCATCGCCTTCACCTACCTCACCCCGTTCCTGGAGGACGTCACCGGCATCTCCGGCGGCGCGGTGGGCGCCTTCCTGCTGATCTTCGGTGTCTTCAGTGCCATCGGTACGTTCGCGGGCGGCCGGTTCGCCGACATCAACGCCTCCGCCACGCTCCTGGTGGGCAACCTGGTCGTGATCGCGGCCATGGCGGCGCTGTGGGCGTTCGGCTCCAACGCCTGGCTGGTGGCGCTGGCCCTGGCCGGCTGGGGCATCGTCGGGTTCGGCGTCACCCCGTCCTTCCAGCTGCGCGTCATCTCGCTCGCCGGCGAGGGCGCCGACCTGGCGGCCACGCTCGGGGCCTCGGCGGCCAACGTGGGGGTCGCCGCGGGCGCGGCGGTCGGCGGCTGGGCCCTGGCGGCCTTCGGCACGGGCGAGGTGCCGGTCGTCGCGCTGGTCGCCGCCGTCGTCGCGCTGCCCGTGGTGTGGGCCACCCGCTTCCTGAAGGTGCCGCGGGTCCCGGCACCCGGTCCTTCCGCCGCGGACGGTCAGGACGGCGTGAGCGCCGTACCGGTGGTGACGGCCGGCTGAGCCCGGCCGCCGGACGGGCGGCGGGGGGACCGGGGCGCAACCCGGTCTCCCCGCCGTCGCGCGTCAGAACCCGGTCACGTCGGCGATGGTGAACGGGAGGTCGGCCGTGCCGCCGGCCATTTTGCCGAACTGCGAACGCACCACGTACAGGTGGCTGTTGCGGCGCACCACCGTCGTGGGCATCTCCAGCGTGGCGTCGACGACCTGGCGCTCCACGGTGAACGACGTGGCGTCGGAGTTGAGCCGCAGCCGGCTCAGGGTGTCGTTGCCGTAGTGCGCGAGCCACACGCGGCCCGACTCCAGGTGCAGCCCGTCGCCGTACTTGAGACTGACGGTGCCGGTCACCTTCTGCATGGCCCCCGATCTCAGGTCGATCCGGTACAGCCCGCCGCCGGCCGAGTCGACCGTGATCAGGTAGCCGCCCGAAGCGTCGGCCTCGATGCCGTTGAGCGTGACGGTCTTCGCCGGCTGCGGCGGTATGACGCCGGTGAGGTTGTACGCGGTGGTCAGCGTCCCACCGTTGCCGCCGGCCCCGATCGCCGTCTGGAGCTGCGCCGGGGTGACGCGGTACACCACCGCCAGGTACGAGTCGGTCACGTACGCCGTCCCGTCCGGGGCGATGTCCAGGTCGTTGAGCAGGGACACCTCGGGGGCCGACACGGTGAAGTGCGCGAGCCGCTTGCGGCCGGCGATGTCGTAGACCATCACGCCCTTGGGGTCGGTGACCCACAGCCGGCCGGCGCCGTCGACCTTGAGCCCGGCCGCCGTCGTACGGCCGTCGGCGCCGTCCGGCAGGAACACCTCGGCGGCCTTCTGGCCGGCCGGCGTGCGGTAGATCGCGCCCGTGGCGTACGAGCCGACGTAGAAGTCACCCGTCCTGCTGTCCACGGCGATGCCCTCGGGGAACGCGCGGGCGCCCGGCAGCGTGAAGGCGGTGCCCGCCACGTACTTGGCGTCGGCCATGTCGTCGTCGGCGACGGCCGTACCGGCCATGCCGGTGAGGGAGAGCAGACCGGCCAGGGAGAGCCCGGCGGCCAGCAAAGAACGGAAAGGACGAATGCGGTGCACGTGTGTCTCTCTTCTCTCGAAGGGCGGCTTCGGGCCAACCCGCCCAGGTGCGAGAGACCTTATGTTTCGGACGGCGGACTCCGGCCGGACCGCAATACCTCCGGGAAAACCTTCCGGATGGCCGGAAAGCTCAGGTGAGGACGGCGGCACGCACCGGAAAAGGGGTGCTCATCCCCGGGCCGAGGACAGCCAGACTTTCTCATGTCAAGTGCGGATTTTGCCGTTCCGCCGGAGGGGGCGCAGGAGTGCGAAAGCCGAACCGCCGATCCCTGGTGCGCGCGACCTCATGATGTCCGACCGAACTTTTCGACCCACCGCCGGACCGGCCGTTACCTTCACGACCATGTCCACGGAAGCCGTTACGAAAGGCACCCGGGAAGTCGGCGACGACGCGCCGCCGGCTGACAAGGCGCGGGTCACCACCCTGGAGCTCTTCTTCGACCTCGCGTTCGTCTTCAACTTCACCCAGCTCGCCCGGGTCTTCAGCGACCGCATGAACCCCCTCGGGGTCCTCCAGATCCTGTTGATCTTCTGGCTGCTGTGGTGGATGTACGGCGGGTACGCCTGGCTGACCAACCACGTCCCGCCGCACGGCAAGCACCAGCGACTGCTGCTGCTCCTCGGCATGGCGTCGTTCCTGGTCGTCGGGCTCACCACGCCCAACGCCTTCGACGGCGACGGCGTCGCCTTCGGCGTGGGCTACCTGCTGATCGTCAGCGTCCACGCCGCGCTGTTCGCCTTCAGCGGGCCCAGCGCCGCCCGGAACATGCTGCGCATCGCCCCCTTCCACGTCACCGGGGCGGCCCTGATCATCTGCGCCGGGTTCCTCGACGGGACACCGGTGTACCTGTGCTGGGGCGGCGCGGTGCTGCTGGAGATCCTGGCGCCGATCATCACCGGGGTCTCCGGCTTCGACCTCAAACCCGGCCACTTCGTGGAGCGCCACGGCCTGCTCATGATCATCGCGCTGGGGGACTCCTTCCTGGCGCTGGGCATCGGCACCGACGGCGCCCCGGCGGGGCTGTCGGTCGTCACCACGGCCGTGCTCATCTTCGTCATCCCGGCCTGCCTGTGGTGGGTGTACTTCAACGAGTCGGAGAAGGCCCGGCGCGCCGAGGTCGCTCTGGAGCGGCAGGACGCCACCACCCGGTCCCGCATGGCGCTGTCCGCCTTCTTCTACGCACACGTCCCCATGCTGCTGGGCCTGATCCTGATCGCCGCGGCCGTGAAGAAGACGATCGCCCACCCCTTCGCCCAGCTGCCGCTCGCGCCGTCCCTGGCGCTGGCCGGCGGTGTGGCGCTCTACCTGGTGGGCATCGCCTGGTTCCACGGAATCCTCAAGATCGGCCCGCAGCGCTTCCACTTCGCCGCCGCCGCGCTGGCCTTCCTCACCGTGCCGGCCGGCCACTTCGGCGCGGCCGTCGCCGAGGTGATGTCCCTCGGTGCCCTGATCGTCTGCGCGCTGTTCATCGAGCACCGGTGGACCGAGCAGTCGGGCCACACCTGTTACGCACCCACGGAGAATCTGGAGGTGGTCGGCCGATGAGTACCACGACGGACCGACTTGACGTCATCGACACCTGCACCCGGATGGGCTGGTACACCGACCAGCGCGACTGGGAGGCGCTGGAGCGGGTGTTCACCGACGAGGTCCGGCTCGACTACACCAGCCTCAACGGCGGCGAGCCGGCCGTCGTCCCGGCCAAGGGCCTGGTGAGCGCCTGGTCCGGACTGCTCGGCGCCTTCACCGCCACCCAGCACGTGTTCAGCAACTTCCTGGTCGACCTCGACGGTGACTCGGCCGTGTGCACGGCCATGTTCCAGGCCACGCACCGGCTGCCCAACGAGCACGGCGGCCCGCTGTGGACCCTGGGCGGCCACTACCGCTTCGCGCTCGTGCGCACCGATGACGGCTGGCGCATCGCCGACGTCGTCATGACGGCGACATGGGCCGACGGCAACCGGCAACTGCTCACGCTCGCCGCCGAGTCGCAGAAGTCTTGAGATTCCGGATTCCGGCGGCCCCGGAATCCGGAATCTCAGGAAGTCGGCGGCACATTGTTGGTGAGCGGGCGGAAACGGAATCACTATCTTCTGGGAATTCTCTCGGGCTTATCGAGGAGTACACATGAGTGACCTCACAGCAGCGACCCGCTCGGTCGCCCAGCGCTGGTTCGACGCGCTCGCCTCCGGGGATTTCGAGACCTGTCTCGGACTGCTCGCCGACGACGTCGAGTGGATCAATTACACGCCGGTCCCCGGCTACAACGACGACATGAAGTGGATCGGCGCGATCCGCGGCCGTGACGCGGTCCTCGCCAGCCTCCAGGTCTTCACCGGGGAGTGCGAGGTCAAGTTCGAGAAGCTCGTGGACCTGGTGGTCGACGGCGAAAAGGCCGCGGGTGTCATCCACGAACTGTCGGCGGTCCGGAACAACGGTGTCGAATTCGAGATCGAGTTCGTCCAGTGGCTGACCGTCCGCGACGGCAGGATCGTCCGCTGGAAGTCGTACACCGACCCGTCCCCGATCGTCCGCGCCCTGCGCGGGGACACGTCCGGACAGGTGGCCGCCTGATGAGCACCGACCTCGTCGCGGCCGTCCGCGAGCGCGACACCGCCAACGTGGCGGGGCTGCTGGTCGCCGGCGCCGACCCCTCCACCCGCGAGGCGGCCAGCGGCCTGACCGTCCTGATGATCGCCGCCGGGCAGGCCGACGCGCCGACCGTGCGGGCACTGATCGGGGCGGGCGCCGACGTCCACACCGCCGACACCCGCGCCGGGGCGACCGCCCTGCACAAGGCCTGCCAGGGCGGCAGCCTCGACGTGGTGCGCGCCCTGGTCGAGGCCGGCGCGTTCGTCGACGCCGTCGCGCCCACCACCGGCCACACCGCCCTGATGGACGCCCTCTGGTACAAGTACCCGGACATCGCCGAGTACCTGCTCGCCAAGGGCGCCTCCCTCAAGGTGTACACGCACTACGGCTTCTCGCTGGAGCAGCACTTCGCGTACGAGCTGAACGTCAACACCTTCGGCAAGGACAAGCTGCTCAAGGCCGAGGAGCACCTCAACGCGCGGCGCGCGAGCGACGAGGCGGCGGTGTCCCGGCAGGAGCTGATGGCCGCCACCGCGGAGGGCGACACCGAGCGGGTCCGCAAACTCCTGCACGAGGGCGCCGAGGTCGACGAGCGGTCCCCGTTCCTGGGCGGGTTCAACGACTGGCACACCCCGCTGCTGGTCGCCTCCCGCGACGGGCACGGCGAGATCGTCGCGCTGCTGCTCGCGGCGGGCGCGGACGTCAACGCGGTGGAGCCGACGTTCGGCGCCGTACCCCTGCACAAGGCGGTCTACAACGGCCACGCCGACATCACGGCCCAGCTCGTCGCCCGGCCCGGCATCGACCTGGACTTCCAGGGCGCGACGAACGGATACACGCCGCTGCACGACGCGCTGTGGCACGGCTACGAGGAGTGCGTCCGCATCCTCGTCGACGCCGGCGCCCGGCTCGACCTCGTCGGCCACGACGGCAAGACGCCGCTCGACCTGGCCGTGGAGGTGTTCGGCGCCGACCACGCGCTCACCGCACTGATACGCGACACCGACGGGAAGTGACCCATGCTGTTCTACGTCCAGATGAAGTGGAAGCACGAGGGACGCCTCACGCTCGACGAGCTGTGGGAGCTGGAGCAGGACGAGGCCGTCCACGCCCAGGAGACGCTCGACTCCGGTTTCTGCGTGGGGATCTGGAAGGTGGCCGCCCAGAAGCGGGTCATCGCCATCATCGACTCCCCGGACGCCGAGGAACTCGACCGCACCGCCCTGGGGCGCCTCCCCATGCGCGAGTACCTGGAGTTCGAGCAGGTCTGGCCGCTGCGCGACTACCTCGGCTTCGCCGAGGACGTCAAGCAGCGCTACAAGGTCTGACGCGGGGCCCCACCCCCGCCACGGCCCCACAGGGGCGCGCCCCCACCCCCACGGAGGCGCGCCCCCGGGACCCCCGCCCCCGCCGGGGCGGCTCCCCCGCAGCCGCGCCTGTCGCCACCACGCCCGGCCCACGCCCCGCCCACACCCGGTTCTCCCCCCCCGCCCGGCCCCCGGGCGGCCCCCACGGGGCCGGTGATCCCCCGAGGCCATGGGCCGGTCACCACGTCCGAACGGAAACAGAAGGAGGGGCTCGCCGATGAGCGGGACCCGGAGCAGTACCCACGCGCTCGCCGCACTCGGCCTCGGCGCGTTCGTCATCGGCACCGCCGAGTTGGTCATCGTCGGCGTCCTCAGCCTCATCGCCGGCGACCTGGACGTGTCCGTCGGGACGGCCGGGCTCCTGGTGACCGCGTACGCGCTGGGCATCTCGCTCGGCGGGCCCGTCGTCACCGCCGCGACCATCAAGCTGCCCCGCCGCACACTGCTGGGGCTCGCCCTGGCCGTGTTCGTCGCCGGCAACCTCGTCGCCGTGTTCGCGTCCGCGTTCGGGCTGCTGCTGGCCGCGCGGGTGGTCACCGGCGCCATCCACGGTCTGTTCATCGGCGTCGCCTCCGCCGTCGCCGCCGGGCTCGTACCGGCCGAACGCCGCGGGCAGGCCGTCTCCATGGTGTTCGGCGGCATCGCGGTGTCCACCGTCATCGGGGTGCCGCTCGGCACGCTCGTCGGCCAGTCCCTCGGCTGGCGCGCCGCCTTCACCGGCATCGTCGTCCTCGGCGCCCTCGCGCTCGTCGCCGTCCTCGCCCTCGTACCCGCCGTCGAGGGCAGCGGCTCCGGCGGGCTGCGCGCCCAGGCCCGGCACGCCTTCGCGCCCCGCGTGCTGGCCATGCTCGGCATCGGACTGCTGCTGCTCGGCGGCCAGTTCACCGCCTTCACCTACCTGGCGCCGTACCTGGAGGACGTCACCGGCATCTCCGGCGGCGGCGTCAGCGCCTTCCTGCTGATCTTCGGCCTCGCCAGCGCCGCCGGCACCTTCGCCGGCGGCAGGTTCGCGGACCGGAACGCCGACCTCACCCTCCTCGTCGGCAACACCGTCCTCGTCCTCGCCCTCGGCGCGCTGCACCTCACCGGCTCCCACCCGGTGCTCGCCGCGGTCGCCCTGGCCGCCTGGGGCCTCGTCGGGTTCGGCATCGTGCCGTCGCTCCAGCTGCGGATCATCTCCCTCGCCGGCCCCGGCGGCGACCTCGCCGCCACCCTGGGCGCCTCCGCCGTCAACGCGGGCATCGCCGCCGGCGCCGCCATCGGCGGCTGGGCGGTCGCCACGTACGGCGTCGGCCGCACGCCCCTCGTCGCCCTGATCGTCTGCGCCCTCGCCCTGCCCGCCACCTGGGCCGGGCGCAAGCTCACCCTTCCCACCGCCCTGGCGGCCCCCGCCAGCCGGCCCACCCCCGTAGGAGACATGCCGTGACCGAGGCAACCGGCCACCGGACCGTACGCGACGAAACGCTGGACGTGCTGCGCCGGCTGGGGCTGACGACCATCTTCAGCAACCCCAGCCACACCGAGATGAAGCTCTTCGAAGCCTGGCCGGACGACGAGTTCCGGTTCGTCATGGGCCTCCAGGAGGCGTCCGTCGTCGGCATGGCGGACGGCTACGCCCAGGCCACCGGTGAACCCGCGCTCGTCATCATCAACGGCGGCCCCGGCCTCGCCAACGCCATGGGCAGCGTCTACACCGCCGCCTCCGCCAAGACCCCCATGGTCATCCTGGGCGGCCAGCAGGCCCGCAAGATGCTCCTCGGCGACCCGTTCCTCATCGCCAAGGACGCCACCCAGCTGCCCAAGCCGTACATCAAGTGGGCCGCCGAACCCGCCCGCCCCCAGGACGTGCCCGCGACCATCGCCCAGGCCTACCGGATCGCCAAGCAGGCGCCGCAGGGCCCGGTGTTCGTGGCCGTCCCCGAGGACGACTTCGTCCGCCCCGCCGACCCCGAGCCGGTGCGCATCCCCACCGTGGAGGACGCCACCGTCCCGTCCCCCGCCGCCCTGGACCGCATCGCCGCCGCCCTCAACGGGGCGCGGCGCCCCGGCCTGATCGCCGGCGGCCCGGTGGACGCCCAGGGGGCGCGCGGCGCGCTGGTCGAGCTGGCCGAGAAGCTCAACGCCCGCGTCTGGGGCGCCCCCGTGTGGAACCGCGGCGCGTTCCCGGAGGACCACCCGCTGTTCGCCGGGGTCCTGCCGCCCATCCCCGAGCTGATCAACGAGCGGCTCGCCGCCCAGCACGACGTGGTCGTCGTCCTCGGCGGGCCCGCGTTCACCCTGTTCACCGCCTGGGACCTGTTCTCCACCGCGCCGGCCGACCTCGACCGGAGCCCCCGGCCCACGCTCACCGCCGACGTCGAGTTCCTGCACGTCACCGACGACCCGCAGGCCGCCGCCGCCACCCTGGCCGACGCGGCGTTCATCGCCCGGCCCGGCGACGTGGTGCGGGCCCTGGTCCCGCTGGTCGAGCAGCGCGAGCGCGTCGAGCTGACCCCCGTGCGCGAGCCCGTCCCCGTACCGGAGCCCTCGACGCCGCTCACCCAGGCGTACCTGTTCCACCTGCTGTCGAAGGAACTGCCCGAGACGGCGGTCCTGTTCGAGGAACTGCCCATCGCCCGCGCCGACTTCCACGAGCAGATCCCGCTCGGCGCCGGCAACGGGTACTTCGCCACCGCCAGCGGCGCGCTCGGCTTCCCCTTCGCCGGCGCCGTCGGCTACGCGCTCGCCCGCCCCGACCGCCGCGCGGTCG
Organism: Streptomyces sp. NPDC045701; assembly: GCF_056432045.1. NCBI lineage: Bacteria > Bacillati > Actinomycetota > Actinomycetes > Kitasatosporales > Streptomycetaceae > Streptomyces > Streptomyces sp. NPDC045701. The sequence goes on from NZ_JBWKJV010000009.1 coordinate 172,729, forward strand.
TGGTGGTCGGGGAGGGCTCGGCCCAGTACACCCTGCACTCCCTGTGGACCGCGGCCCAGCACAACCTGCCGGTCACCTTCGTCATCCCCGACAACGCCGGCTACCTCTCGCTGAAGTACTACCTCCAGGACCAGAAGTCCTGGGAGAAGGGGTACGACCTCAGCGGCGTCGACATGGCGCAGCTGGCCCGCGGGTTCGGCGTGCGCGGCGAGCGCGTCGAGACCCCCGAGGGCCTCCAGGCGGCGCTGCGCGAGGCGCTGACCGCCGACGGCCCCGTCCTCCTCGACGTCGTGGTCGGCGACCCCGGCCTGTTCCGCCTCTGACCCCCAGGAGACCCGGATGACCACCACCGCACGGCCCACCACGGGGACGAGCGACCCCCACCCCGAGGGCGCCGTCGTCCACCACCCGGCGGGCACCGGCCCGACGTACTGGTTCGGCGACGCCGTCTACACCTTCAAGGCCACCCGCGAGAACACGGGCGGCACGCTCACCTTCGCCGAGGCGTCCGTCCCGCCCGGCGGCGGCCCGCCGCCGCACATCCACCCGCACGCGGACGAGGCGTTCTACATCCTCAACGGCGACATCGAGTTCCTCAACGGCGAGAAGACCTTCGTCGCCCACGACGGCGACTTCGTCTTCGTGCCGCGCGGCACCCGCCACCGGTTCCGCAACGTCGGGCTGCACGTCAGCCGGATGCTGTTCCTGTTCACCCCCGCGTACCTGGAGAACTTCTTCATGGAGATCGGCCACGAGGCGCGGGCCGGCGAGGCCCCGGTCCCGCTGACCGACGAGCGGAAGCGGCAGATCGTGGAGCTCGCGCCCAAGCACGACCTGCGCCTCGCGCCGTGACGCCGGCCGTCATGCGGGCGGCGGTCATCGACGCCTTCGGTACGCCGGACACCCTCCGGGTGCGTGAGGTACCCGTCCCGGTGCCCGGCGAGGGCGAGGTGCTGATCCGCGTCCACGCGGCCGGCGTCAACGCCATCGACCAGGCGACCCGGGCCGGTCAAGGCGTCGGCGTCGACGGGTTCCCCGCCGTGCTCGGCTGGGACGTCTCGGGCACGGTGGCCGCCACCGGCCCGGGCACCCGGCGGTTCACCGAGGGCGACGCCGTGTTCGGCATGCCCCGCTTTCCCGCCCTCGCGGGCGGGTACGCCGAGTACGCCGTCGCCCCGGAGGCCGAACTCGCCGCCAAACCGGACGGCGTCGACCACGTGGTGGCCGCGTCGCTGCCGATGGTGGGCCTCACCGCCTGGCAGACGCTGTTCGAGCACGGCGGGCTGCGGCCGGGCCACCGCGTCCTGGTGTCCGGGGCGGCCGGGGGAGTCGGGCACATCGCGGTGCAACTGGCCGCCGACGCGGGCGCCGAGGTCATCGGCACCGCGTCCCCCGCCAACCACCCGTTCGTCCGCTCCCTCGGCGCCCAGCGGGCCGTCGACTACCGGACCGTCCCGCTCCAGAAGGAGGTCGGGGACGTGGACCTGGCCGTCGACCCCATGGGCGGCGCCGAGTTCTTCCGGCTGCTCGACGTCGTACGCCCCGGCGGGATCGTCGTCACCCTCAAGGGAGAGGGACCCGACCACCGCCGGACCGCGCAGGCCCACGGCGTCCGTGCCGGCTTCACCTACGTGCACCCCGACGGCCCGGTCCTCGACCGGCTCGCCGGCCTCCTCGCCACCGGCGGCGTCCGCCCCGAGATCCAGCGGGTCTTCCCGCTGGACGAGGTGGCACGGGCGCACAGGCTCGGCGAGGAGGGCCACGTACGTGGCCGCCTGGTGCTCGACCTGACGTCTGAGGCGAGGAGACCCGCATGATCCTGGTGACCGGAGCCACCGGCCACGTCGGCGGCGAGCTGACCACGAGGCTGGCCCGCTCCGGCCGGCCGGTGCGCGCCCTGGTCAGGAACGGCGCCGAACCGCCCGCCGGCGCGGAGGCGGCCGTCGGGGACCTCGACCGCCCCGCATCGCTGCGCCCCGCCCTCAAGGGGGCCCGCGCGGTGTTCCTGCTGCCCGGCTACGCGGACATGCCGGGCGTGCTCGGCGAGTGCGCCCGGGCCGGGGTCGAGCACGTGGTGCTGCTCTCCAGCATCGCCGCCCCGGACGGCGACATGGACAACGCCATCTCCCGGTTCATGATCGTCTCCGAGGAGGCGGTACGGGCCTCCGGGCTGCCCTGGACGATCCTGCGGCCCAGCGGCTTCATGTCCAACACCTTCCAGTGGACCGCGCAGCTGGCGGCCGGCGACGTGGTGCGCGCCGCGTTCCCCACCGTGCCGGTCGCCATGATCGACCCGTACGACATCGCGGCCGTCGCCGCGCACGTCCTGCTCGACCCGGACCACCACGGCCGCGCCCACGCCCTGAGCGGGCCCGAACCGCTGCTGCCCGCCGACCGGGTCCGCGTCCTCGGCGAGGTCCTCGGACGCCCCCTGCGCTTCGAGGGCCTGACCGACGAGGAGGCCCGCGAGGAGATGGAGGCCGGCGGCACGCCGCCCGCGTACATCGACGCCTTCTTCCGCTACTACGCGGACGGCACCCTCGACGACTCGCGGGTGCGGCCCACCGTCGCCGAGCTCCTCGGCCGCCCGCCCCGCACCTTCACCCAGTGGGCCCGCGCCCACGCCCACGTCTTCCAGGAGGAACGATGAGCACCGTAGAGACCGTCAGGTTCAAGCTGGTCCCCGGCACCGACACCACCGCCTTCGAGACCCTCGACCGGAAGGTCGAGGACGACTACATGGCCAAGCGTCCCGGCTTCCTGTCCCGCGAAGTCACCCGCAGCGACGACGGGGAGTACCTGGTGATCGTCCACTGGGCCACCCCCGAGGACGCGGACGCCACCATGACCGGCTTCTTCTCCGCCGCCGAGACCCAGGACTTCCTCGCGGCCATCGACAAGAGCACGGTCCAGTCCGGCCGTTACGCCCGGGTCGCCCGCTGACCCGCCGGGCCGCGGCGAGGCCGCACCACGAAGGGCGCCCGGCCTGACCGGGCGCCCTTCGGCTTCCCCCCACCCGACCGAAGGAGCCCCCCGATGACGGACGGCCGGTTCCTGCTGGCCCTCGCGTGCCTGCTGCTGCTCACCCGCACCGCGGGCCGGCTCGCCCGCCGGGCCGGCCAGCCCCCGGTGATCGCCGAACTGGCGGCCGGGCTGCTGCTCGGGCCGTCCCTGCTCGGCGCGGTCGCCCCCGGCGTCCACCGCTTCCTGTTCGGGCCGGACGTCCTGCCCGCCCTGGGCGCCCTCGCCCAACTCGGCCTGGTCCTGTACGCCTTCGGCATCGGCCGCCACCTGGCCGGCCCGGCGGGACCGACGACGGCGCCCCCGGCGCTCGCCGCCGTCGGCGCGGCCTCCGTCCTGCTGCCGATGGCGGCCGGAGCGGTGCTGGCGCTCGCCCTGGACGGCGCCCACGCCGGCCCCCGGGCCACCCCCGCGGCCTCCGCCCTGTTCCTGGGCTGCGCCCTGTCGGTCACCGCGCTGCCGGTCCTCGCCCGGATATTGGACGACGAGGGCCTGACGGCCACCCCCGCGGGCCGCACCAGCCTCGCCGCGGCGGCCGTCGGGGACGCGGTGGCCTGGTGCGTCCTGACCGCCGCGCTGATCGCCTCGGGCACCCTCGGCGCCCGGCACCTGGCCCTGACGGCCACCGGCCTGGTCGCGGTGGCCGTCCTGCTCCGCGCGCGGCCGGGCCCCGCGAGCCGTGGCACCGACCTCGCCCTGACCGTCGCCGGCTGCGCGCTCGCCGCCGCGGCGTCGTCCGCGACCGGGCTCCACCAGCTGCTGGGCGCGCTGCTGTTCGGTTACGTGTACGGCCGCCGCCGTCCGGCCTCGGCCGGAGAACCGGCGCTGAGGTCACTCGACACGGTCGCCGGCACGGTCCTGCTGCCGTGTTTCTTCCTGGGCTTCGGGCAGCGCCTCGACCTCGGCGCGGCCCCGTGGGACGGGCCGCTCACCGCGGTGCTCCTGCTGGTCGCCGTTCTCACCAAGTCGGTGGGGTGCGCGGCGGCCGGCGCCCTCGGCGGTCTGCCGCGCCGCGAGTGGCTGCGCGTCGGGGCGCTGATGAACTCCCGGGGGCTGACCGAGATCGTCGTCATCTCCATCGGCCACGAAGCCGGGCTCATCGACCGGACGCTGCTGATCGCCCTCACCGTCGTCGCCCTGGTCACCACCGCGATGACCGCCCCGGCGCTCCGCCTCGCGGAGCGCCTGGCGGCCGGCCCTCAGTCCCGCACCGGTACCGGCTCGACCACCGCGTCGACCACCGGCGCGACGCCCCGCCGCTGAGCCCGGCGGCCCGTCACCCACAGCGCCACCGGCTCGGTGAACCGCGCCGCCACCGGGCCGAGGACGACCAGCAGCAGCACGTACGCCGTCGCCAGCGGCCCCAGCGCCGGCTCGACGCCCGCGGTGACCGCGAGCCCCGCGATGACGATGGAGAACTCGCCCCGCGCCACCAGCGCCCCGCCCGCCCGCCACCGCCCCCGCTCGCCGATGCCGGCGCGCCTGGCCGCCCAGTACCCCGTGGCGATCTTCGTCAGGGCGGTGAGCAGCGCCAGCGCCAGCGCGGGCAGGAACACGGGCGGGATGGTCGACGGGTCCGTACTGAGCCCGAAGAAGACGAAGAAGACGGCGGCGAACAGGTCCCGCAGCGGCATCAGCAGGTGGTGGGTGTTCTCGGCGACCTCACCGGACAGCGCGATGCCCACCAGGAACGCCCCCACCGCGGCCGACACCTGGAGTTCCTGGGCGAACCCGGACACCAGCAGCGTCAGTCCCAGGACGACCAGCAGCAGCTTCTCCGGGTCGTCGCTGGAGATGAACCGCGAAATGTGCCGCCCGTAGCGGACCGCGACGACCAGCACCACACCGACCGCGCCCAGCGCGATCGCCAGGGTCACCCCGCCCGCCGCCCAGCCGGCGCCGGCGAGCAGCGTCGTCAGGATGGGCAGGTACACGGCCATCGCCAGGTCCTCCAGGACCAGCACGCTCAGGATGGCCGGCGTCTCGCGGTTGCCGATCCGCCCCAGGTCGCCCAGCACCTTGGCGATCACCCCGGACGACGACACCCAGGTCACCCCGGCCAGCACCACCGCGGCCACCGGGCCCCAGCCCATCAGCAGCGCGACGGCCGCGCCCGGCACGGCGTTGAGCACGAAGTCCACCGCCCCGGCCGGGGCGTGCGTCCTCAGGTGCCCCACCAGGTCACCGGCCGTGTACTCCAGCCCCAGCATCAGCAGCAGCAGCACGACCCCGATCTCGGCGCCGATCTCGATGAACTCCTCACTGCCGCCCAGCGGGACGATCCCGCCGTGCCCGAAGACCAGCCCGGCCAGCAGGTACAGCGGTATGGGGGAGAAGCGCACCCGTGCGGCGAACCGGCCGAGCAGCCCGAGCGCCAGCACCACCGCGCCGAACTCGATCAGGAAGACAGCGGAATGCACGACATCACTTCCGTTCGAGGATGGCGTGCGCCGCGTCCACGCCCTCGCGGGTGCCGACGACGATGATCGTGTCCCCGCCGCGCAGCCGGAACTCCGGCCCCGGGGACGGGATCGGGTGCGCGCGGCGCATGACGGCGACGATCGACGCGCCCGTCGCGGTCCGCATCCTCGTCTCGCCCAGCTGCCGGCCGTTCCAGTACGAGTCGCCGGTCACCGTGACCCGCTCCGCCAGCAGCCCGAAGTCGCTGGTGTGCAGCAGGTTCGGGTTGTTGTGGCCGGGGAGCAGCGCCTCGGTGAGGGTGAGCGCCTCCGCGCCGGTCAGCCGCATGGACAGGCCGCACGAGTCGGGGTCGTCGTCGTGGTGGACGTTGAGGGTGCGGGTGCCGTCGCGGTGGGCGACGACCGACAGGGTGTCGTGCCGCCGGGTGGTGAGCTCGTACTGCACGCCGATCCCGGGCAGCGGGGTGGTCCTCAGTCGCGGTGCGGGCATGGCGGGTCGCCTCCCTCTCCAGTCGTTGTCAGCTGTGCGGCGAAAGCCAGACGGCGCCGAGCGGCGGCAGCGTGAGCTCCGCGCTGGCGGGCAGTCCCTGCCAGGGCACGTCCCGTGCCCGCACCGGCCCGGCGTTCGTCACGCCGCTGCCGCCGTACGCCGCCGCGTCGGTGCTCAGCACCTCGGTCCAGTCGCCCGCCGACGGCAGGCCGACCCGGAAGCCGGGGCGGGCGGCGGGCTGGAAGTTGAAGACGCACACCAGCGGTCCGCCCGACTCCCCGTACCGCACGAACGAGTACACGTTGTCCTGCGCGGCGTCCGCGTCGATCCAGCGGAACCCCTCCGGGCGGGTGTCGCGGCTCCACAGCGCCGGGTCGGCCAGGTAGTGCCGGTTGAGGTCGCGCACCAGGTCGCGGACCCCGGCGTGAGGGGCGTACCCCGTCAGTGACCAGTCGGGGCCCCGGTCGTGGGACCACTCGCTGTCCTGGGCGAACTCCTGCCCCATGAACAGCAGGTGCTTCCCGGGGAAGGCCCACATCCACGCCAGGTAGGCGCGTAGGTTCGCGAACCGCTGCCACCGGTCGCCGGGCATCTTGCCGAGCAGCGACCCCTTGCCGTGGACCACCTCGTCGTGGCTGATCGGCAGCAGGTGGTTCTCGGCGTACGCGTACATCGTCGCGAACGTCATCGCGTGGTGGTGGTACTGCCGGTGCACGGGGTCGTTGGCCATGTACGACAGCGAGTCGTGCATCCAGCCCATGTTCCACTTCAGGTCGAAGCCCAGACCGCCCTCGTCGGTGGAGCGGGTCACCCCGTCCCAGGCCGTCGACTCCTCGGCGACGGTGACGACCCCGGGACAGCGGCGCTGCACGGTGGCGTTCATCTCCTGGAGGAACTCGACCGCTTCGAGGTTCTCCCGCCCGCCGTAGGCGTTGGGCAGCCATTCGCCGTCCCGCCGGGAGTAGTCGAGGTACAGCATGGAGGCGACGGCGTCCACGCGTATCCCGTCGACGTGGAACTCCTCGCACCAGTACACGGCGTTGGCGACCAGGAAGTTGCGCACTTCCGCGCGCCCGTAGTCGAAGACGAGCGTCCCCCAGTCGGGGTGCTCGCCCCGGCGCGGGTCGGGGTGCTCGTACAGCGGGGTGCCGTCGAACCGGGCGAGCGCCCAGTCGTCCTTCGGGAAGTGCGCGGGCACCCAGTCCACGATCACCCCGATGCCCGCCCGGTGCAGCCGGTCGACCAGGTACCGGAAGTCGTCGGGGGAGCCCGGCTTCGCCATCGGCGCGTAGTAGGACGTCACCTGGTAGCCCCACGAGCCGCCGAAGGGGTGCTCGGCGGGCGGCAGGAACTCCACGTGGGTGAAGCCCAGCCCCTTCAGGTACCCGGGGAGCTCATGGGCCAGCTCCCGGTAGCCGAGGCCGGGCCGCCAGGAGGGCAGGTGCATCTCGTACACGCTCATCGGCGCCGAGGTGGCGGGCCGCTCGCCGCGGCGGCGCATCCAGTCGCCGTCGCCCCAGCGGTACGCGGAGCTGTGGACGACCGACGCGGTGCCGGGCGCCGGCTCGGCCGACGTCGCCAGCGGGTCGGCCTTCTGGATCCAGCGGCCGTCGGGGGTGAGGATCTCGTACTTGTAGCGGCAGCCCGGCTCCACCCCCGGGACGAACAGCTCCCACACCCCACTGGCCCCGAGCGACCGCATCGGATGGGCGGCGCCGTCCCAGTGGTTGAGGTCGCCGACCAGGCGTACGGCACGGGCGCCGGGCGCCCACACGGCGAAGGCGGTGCCGCGCGTCCGGCCGTGCCCGGACTCGTGCTCGCGGACGGTGGCGCCGAGGACCCGCCACAGCTGCTCGTGGCGGCCCTCCCGGATCAGGTGCAGGTCGAGCTCGCCGAGCGTCGGCAGATAGCGGTAGGGGTCGTCGTACGTGAACACGGTGTCGCCGTAGACCGCGGCGACCCGGTAGTCCGGTACGTCCCGGCCGGGCAGCACGCAGGAGAAGACGCCCCCGCCCTCGTGGGCCAGCTCGGCGAGCGGCCCGCCTGACGGACCGGTGAGGGTCACGCCGTCGGCCAGCGGGCGCAGCACCCGTACCGTCACGCCGGCGGGGCCCGGGTGGGGGCCGAGGAGCGCGTGCGGGTCGCTGACCTCGCCGCTGGTGAGGCGCTTGAGGTCGGTGGCGGGCAGATGGGTGTCGGCCATTTCGCGGTTCACGACGCGCTGTCCCCGTTCGTGAGGATGTGGGCGACCTGCCGGCGCGGGTCGAGACGTACGTAGTTGCTGCGGTCCCAGGTGTAGGTGGCGCCGTCGCCGGAGAGCTCGTCGCGGACGGTGAACGTGCCGGTCCGGTCCAGCCCGAGGGCGGGCAGGTCCAGCGAGACGGTCGTCTCCCGGACGCCGTGCGGGTCGAGGTTGAGCACCACGAGCACCCAGTCGTCCCCGTGCCGTTTGGAGAAGCACACCACCGCGTCGTCGTCGGCGCGGTGGAAGCGCAGGTTGCGCAGCTGCCGCAGGGCGGGGTGGGCGCGGCGCACCTCGTTGAGGGTGCGCAGCAGCGGCGCCAGCGAGGTGCCCGCGGCCTCCTCGGCGGCCCAGTCGCGGGGCCGGTACTGGTACTTCTCCGAGTCCAGGTACTCCTCGCTGCCGGGGCCGGCGGCCACGTTCTCGCACAGCTCGAACCCCGCGTACACGCCCCAGGTGGGGGACGCCATGGCGGCGAGGACGGCCCGTACCTCGAAGGCGGGCCGGCCGCCGTACTGGAGGTAGGCGTGCAGGATGTCCGGGGTGTTCACGAACAGGTTGGGGCGCAGGTGGGCGGCGCTCTCCTCGCCGCCGAGCCCGGCCAGCTCGGACAGGTAGGACTCCACCTCGTCCTTGGAGTTGCGCCAGGTGAAGTACGTGTACGACTGGTGGAACCCGACGCGGGCCAGGGCGTGCAGCATCGCCGGGCGGGTGAACGCCTCGGCGAGGAACAGCACGTCGGGGTCGGTGGCGTGGACCGCTTCGATCAGCCGCTCCCAGAACGCCACCGGCTTGGTGTGCGGGTTGTCGACCCGGAAGATCCGCACCCCGTGCGCCATCCAGTGGCGCAGGATCCGCAGGCACTCCGCGTGCAGCCCCTCGGGGTCGGTGTCGAAGTCGATCGGGTAGATGTCCTGGTACTTCTTGGGCGGGTTCTCGGCGTACGCGATCGAGCCGTCGATCCGGTGCCGGAACCACTCCGGGTGCTCCGTCACCCACGGGTGGTCGGGCGAGCACTGGAGGGCGAAGTCCAGGGCGACCTCCAGGCCGAGCTCGCGCGCCCGGCCGACGAAGGCGTCGAAGTCGTCGAGGGTGCCCAGGTCGGGGTGGACCGCGTCGTGCCCGCCGTCCGCCGAGCCGATCGCCCACGGGGAGCCCGGGTCGTGCGGTCCGGGCGTGAGCGTGTTGCCCGGACCCTTGCGGTGGGAGGTGCCGATGGGGTGGACCGGCGGCAGGTACACCACGTCGAAGCCCATCGCGGCCACCGCGTCCAGCCGGCGCGCCGCCGTCCGGAAGGTGCCCGAGCGGGGCGGTTCCAGGTGCCCGTCGGGGCCCGGCTCCGCGGGCACGACCGCGCCCTCGGAGCGGGGGAAGAACTCGTACCAGGAGCCGTACAGGGCGCGTTCGCGGTCGACCCGCAGCGGCAGCTCGCCCGACGAGGTCACCAGCTCGCGCAGCGGACGCGCCGCGAGCAGGCCGGTCACCACGGGGGCGAGGGCCGCGGCGTGCCGTTCCGCCACGGGCAGCGAGACGTCCCGGAGGCGGGCGGCCGCGTCCGTCAGGGGCGCGCCCTCGCCGGCGGGGAACGCCCCGGCGGCCCGCTCCAGGAGGGCGGCGCCCTCCTGGAGGACCAGCTCCACGTCGATGCCCGCCGGGACCTTCACCTCCGCGGTGTGGCGCCAGGTCGCCACCGGGTCGGCCCACGCCTCCACGCGGTACGTCCAGTCGCCCTCCCGGTCCGCCGACACGGGTGCGGCGTACCGGTCGGTTCCGGGTGCCGTCAGCCGCATGGGCGTCCACGGGCCGGGCTCCCCTCCGGGGCCCGTCAGCACCACGTTGGCGGCCACCGCGTCGTGCCCCTCCCGGAACACGGTGGCGCTCACCTCGAACACCTCTCCCGGAACGGCGCGGGCGGGACGCCGCCCTCCGTCCACGCGGGGCCGTACGTCCACGACCGGGATGCGCCCGACGGTGGGCGCGAAGGTCCGGGGTGCCGCCGCGCGGGCGGCCGGCGGCGCGCCCGCCGTGTCCGCGTCACCGGTTCGCCGCGAGGGGCCGGCCCCGGCGGACGGGGCGGTGCCGCCCGTCCGGGCGTCCGCGCCCCGGGGGGTGGACGCGCCGGGCCGGGCCGTGCCCTTCGGCGTGGCGTCGCGGTGTCTGGTCCTGCCGTGCATCGTCGTGCCTCCTCGCACCGGGGTGCAGTCGCTGGAAAGGCGCCGGTGTCACCGGCGTATCGCGGTGGTGCCGTTGCTCACGGCGGAGATGATCCGGCGGTAGCCCGTGACCAGCGGGTGGTGCGGGTAGGCCGGGCTGAAGAGCCGCTCACCGGCGAGGGACGCCATCTCCGGGGCGTACGGCAGGACGGCGGTGATCTCCGTGGCGTACGCGGACTCGACCTCCGCGCGCATCCGCGCGTCGACCACGCCGTCCGGCACCATGCTGAGCGCCACGCTCACCCGTACGCAGCCGAGCCGGCCCGCCAGCGCCATGGTCTCGGCGGCGCCCGCGAGGTCGAGCCGGTCGGCCCGGGTGACGATCACCAGCGCGTCGGAGCTGGCCATCGCCGTCACGGTCTCGTTGTTGAACCCGGCATGGGTGTCGAGGAGCAGCACGTCGAGGGCCAGCAGGTCGATCAGCCGGTCGAAGCCCTCGCGCAGCAGCCCCACGTCGTAGCCGCGCCCCATGATCTCGTTGATGCCGGCCGCCCCGCTCCTGGCCGGTACCAGGAAGACACCGTCGTGGCCCACGTCCGCCCGGCAGGGGTAGGCCGCGTCCTCGATCTCGCAGTGGCCGACCAGGTAGTCCGCGAGCGAGCGGCGGGCGGCGGGCACGGTGTCACCGAACATCAGGTCCAGGGCGGGCGTCTGGATGTCCGTGTCCACGAGCGCGACCCGGCGGCCCCCGGAGGCCAGGAGCAACGCGAGGTTGGCGGCCGTGCTGGACTTCCCCGTACCCCCTCGGTAGGAGTGCACGGTGATGATCTGCGACATGGATCCCATCCGGTGAATCGGTCTAGTGGTCGTCCTGGCCGTGGGCCCGGCGGTGGTCGTGTGCGCGGGCGTCGTCCCCGCCCTCCCCGGGCAGCCGCCAGTGGACGGCCATCATGGTGATGTCGTCCGACTGCTCGGACGGGCCGACGAACTCGCTCAGCACCCCGTCCATGTGGTCCAGCAGCTCCTCCCCGCGCACCGCCGCCCGCCCCAGCTCCGTGAGCAACTGCTCGTCGCCGAAGAACCGCCCCGACATCGACCGGGCCTCGGTCACCCCGTCGGTGTAGACGAAGAGGGTGTCGCCGGGGCCGATCTGCGCGTACCCGAGCGAGAAGGTGCCGTCGGGGATCACGCCGACGGCGGGCCCGGTGGGTTCGAGCAGCACCGGGTCCTTGCCCTCGCCGCTCACCAGGACGGGCGGGTTGTGGCCGCCGTTGATGTAGACGAGGTTGCCGGTGAGCGGGTCCAGGACGCCGAAGAACATGGTGGCGAAGTAGCCCTGCCGGATGTGGTTCCTGGTCAGGTAGTTGTTGGTGCCCACCACGGCGTTGAGCAGCGGCGTGGCCCCGACCACCGGGATGGCCCGGCTCTGCTCGCCCCAGCCCGCGTCCTCGCCCAGCAGGTCGGCGGCGATCAGGCTCTGCAGTCCGCTCTGCTCGGCGGTGTGCCGCAGCAGGCTGCGGATGAGCGCCATGAACAGCGCGGCGCCGACGCCCTTGTCGCAGACGTCGGCCACGACCAGCGCGAGGCGGCGGTTGTTGACCAGCTCGAACACGTCGTAGAAGTCGCCGGCGACGGTCCGGGCGGGCCGGAAGCGGACGTGGATCTCCCAGCCGTCGGGGTTGGGCAGCGTCTCGGGCAGGAAGCCCATCTGGATCTCCCGCCCGATCTCCAGCTCCCGCTCGTAGCTGAGCAGTTCGGCGCGGGCGGTGACGTCCTCCATGGTCCGGGTGAAGTTGGCCCGCTCGTGGCAGTCGCGCAGCCGGGCCCGTACGAGGTCGGGGTAGAACGGCGGCACCAGGTAGTCGGAGCCGGCGTGGATGTGGCTTCCCAGCAGGTGCAGGTCGTGCTCGGCGAACGCCACGACGGTCGGCCGCTGCCCCTCGTCGTCCAGCCGGCGCGCCACGGCGCGGACGGTGTGCGGCGACAGGCCCGCGTAGGCCAGCAGCACCTCCGTGGTGGGCAGTTGGCCGTGCTGGACGACCAGCACGTCGGCCGGGGTGCGGATGCGCACCACGGCGCCCACGCTGTCCAGGGCCTTCAGCAGCTCCGGCGGCGCGCTGCGGTGCTCGTCCAGGAGCAGCACATTGGTCTGGAGCATGTCACCTCATCCCGTCCCGGGGCCGGCGGCCGTGGCCGAGCGGCGCATCACGAGCGTGCTCACATTGCGGCCGGCGACCAGCTCGTACTCGAAGGAGTCGACCGCCGTGAAGGCGAGGAAGACCCCGAGCCCACCGATCTGCCGTTCGGCGAGCGGCACGTCGAGCACCGGGGCGCGCATGCCCTGGCGCGGGTCGAAGGCCGGGGCGTCGTCCTCGAAGCGCACCCACACCTGGTCCGGGTCGATGCCGCCGTCCACGGAGATCTCACCGGTGGCGCCCCGGTAGCCGTGCATGACGATGTTGGTCGCCAGCTCGTCGGCGGCCAGCCGCAGCCGGTACACGGAGCTCTGCGGCAGTTCGGCCCGCGCGCCGAGGCCCAGCACCAACTCGGCGACCCGGTCCAGGCACGCCAGCCGCGCGGGGATCCGCAGCGCGTCCGGCGTCCCGGGGGTCCACGGCCCGGCGCCGGCGCCCTTCGCGCCGCCGGGGCGTGCGCCCGCGCCGTCCGGGACCCCGCCCGGTCTCGGTGCCGGTCTCGGTGCCGAGCCCGGTTCCGGCCCTGGTCCCGGTCCCGGGCGCGGGCCCCGTGCCGCCCCGGCCCCGGTCGCGCCCGGGCCGTGGGACGTGCCCGCCGCACCCGGGCCGCCCGGCACGCCCGGCGCGCAGGTGGCCGGCGCGCGGCCGGCAGCGGCTGCCGGCGCACCGGGAAGGGCACCGCCCGACGGGGCGAGGCCGCCCGGGGCGAGGGATCCGGCGGACGTGCCGGACGGCGACGTGGCGCCGGAGTCGAGGCCCATGTCTCCCCGCCCCCTCAGGCGTCGATCAGGTCGATGCTGTGGTCGAACCCGGCCAGCCTGATCGTGTGCGCGACCGGCTCCGTGGCGCCGACGACGGCGATCCTGACGCCGTCGCCCATCTTCTGGCGGGCGAACACCAGCGACCGCAGCCCCGCGCTGGACATGTACTCCAGCTTCTCGGCCCTGATCACCAGCTCGATCGACCCGGCAGCCGCGGCCTCGTCGATCGTGTCGTGGAAGCGGCCGGCGCTGGACGCGTCCAGCTCGCCGATGAGCTCTATCGTCGCCACCCGCTCGTTGAGCCTGAGCCTCACGTCGAACGTCACGGTGCCATCTCCTTCTGCGTCGCTTGCGTCGTGGATACCGGGCGGCCCACGAGGATCACCGCCGAGTGCGGGCCCAGGTGGTAGCGCCCGGGGTGCTCCAGCAGGGGCTCCTGGCCCAGCGGGTGCATGCCGTACGGCATCAGGGCCCCCGTGTCGGCGAACAGGTGCCAGGCCTGGCCGTCCGGGAGTTGCGGGAGCTCCATGTCGTGGGGCTCCCAGTGGGCGTTGACGGCGACGTACACGTGGTCGTCGGGCACCCCGCCCTTCGCGTGCCGGCCGCACCGCATCAGGGCGACGACCCGGCAGTGGTCCGCCCAGTCGGGGTGCCAGGCGCGCACCCCGTGCCAGCTGACGTCCGGGTAGCCGCTGCCCGTCGAGTCGACGCCGCGCGGGTGCTCGGTGTTGCGCAGCACCGGGTGCGCGTGCCGGAAGGCGATCAGGCCGCGGGTGAACTGCAGCAGCTCGGCGTTGGCCTCCACGAGGCCCCAGTCGAACCACGACAGCTCGTTGTCCTGGCAGTACGTGTTGTTGTTGCCGAGCTGGGTGCGGCCCACCTCGTCGCCGGCCAGGATCATGGGGACACCCTGGCTGGTGAGCAGGATCGCCAGCAGGTTCTTCATCTGGCGCATCCGCAGGTCCCGCACGTGCGGGGAGGCGCTGGGGCCCTCCTCGCCGCAGTTCCAGCTGTGGTTGTCGTTGGCGCCGTCGTTGTTGCCCTCGCCGTTCGCCTCGTTGTGCTTGTCGTTGTACGAGACGAGGTCGTTCAGGGTGAAGCCGTCGTGCGCGGTGATGAAGTTGACGGACGCGGCGGCCCCGCGACCCCGGTACAGGTCGGGGGAGCCGGCCATCCGGGTGGCCAGCTCGCCGGCGAGCCCCGGTTCGCCCTTGACGAACCTGCGGACCGCGTCGCGGTACTTGCCGTTCCACTCCGACCAGCGGCCGTAGTTGGGGAAGTGCCCCACCTGGTACAGCCCGGCCGCGTCCCAGGCCTCGGCGATCAGTTTGGTGTGCCGCAGGATCGGGTCGTACGCGAGCTGCTCCAGCAGCGGCGGGTTGGGCAGCGGGGTGCCGTCCGGGGCGCGGTCGAGGATGGCCGCCAGGTCGAAGCGGAACCCGTCGATGTGGTACTCGGCGACCCAGTGGCGCAGGCAGCCCAGTACGAAGTCCCGCACCACCGGGTGGTTGCAGTTGACGGTGTTCCCGGTGCCGCTGAAGTTGTAGTACTGCCCGTCCGGGGTGAGCATGTAGTACGTGGCGTTGTCGAGCCCGCGGAACGAGATCGTCGGCCCGTACTCGTTGCCCTCGGCGGTGTGGTTGAACACCACGTCCAGGACGACCTCGATGCCCGCCCGGTGCAGCTCCTTCACCAGCGACTTGAACTCGTCGGCCTGCATGCCGAACCGGCCCGTCGCCGCGTAGCCGGCCTTCGGGGCGAAGAAGGAGACGGTGTTGTAGCCCCAGTAGTTGTGCAGCCGCTCGCCGGTGACCGGGTTGGTGCGCGGGTTGTCCAGCTCGTCGAACTCGAAGACCGGCAGCAGCTCCACGCAGTTGACGCCGAGTTTCCGCAGGTACGGGATCTTCTCCCGCAGCCCGGCGTACGTCCCCGGCGCCGTCACCCCCGACGAGGGGTGGCGGGTGAAACCGCGCACGTGCGTCTCGTAGATGACGAGGTCCTCGGTGGGGATCCGCAGCGGGGTGTCGTCGCCCCAGTCGAAGTCGTCGTTCACCACCTGGGCGCGGTAGGGGTAGACGTCGTTCCAGTCGGGCTCGCGCCCCCACACGTCCCGCCCCGAGACGAGCCGGGCGTACGGGTCGCTGAGCACCCGGCGCGCGTCGAAGCGGTCGCCCGTCACCGGGTCGAAGGGCCCGTCGGCGCGGAAGCCGTACTCCAGGTTCTCCACGTCGAGCCCGAACACCGTCATCGCGTACACGCTGCCGGTGCGGAACTCCGCCGGGAAGGGCAGCTCCGCGGCCGGCTCGGGCGCGCCCCGCTCGAAGAGCACCAGGCTCATCGAGGTGGCGCGGTCCGAGTAGACCGAGAAGTTGACGCCCCCCGGCACCGGGGTCGCCCCGTACGGGAAGGGCCGCCCGGCCCTTACCCGGTAGCCGGCGATCCGGTGCGTGGGGTACGCGTCGACGCGCTCGCGCATCTCCGTCAGGTCCCGGGGGCTCATCGCGCCGCCCGCTCCAGCTCGGAGTCCACGTCCTCGCCGATCCGGAAGAAGTCGAGGAAGCCGGTGGCGTTCATGACGAAGGTGACCTCCTCCGACAGGCCGACGAGGGTGATCCGCGCGGTGAGCTGCTGCGCCCTGCGGTGCACGATGAGCAGGGTGCGCAGCCCGGCGCTGGAGACGTAGGACACCCCGGTGAGGTCGACCAGGACGTCGGCACCCTGCCGGATGAACGGCAGGAGCTGCGCCTGGAGGCCCCCGGACGTGGTGCTGTTGATCTCGCCGTCGAGGGCGATGACGGTGATGTCGCCCTCGGAGCGCGCGTTGACCTTGACGGTCATCCGGCCACCTCCGTCCTGGCCCGGGGGGCCAGCCGGACCTTGACCTTGACCCGGCCGGACGTCTCGGGGAGCGTCACGGTCAGGGCGTCGGCGTCGAAGTCGGTGTGCGGCTCGCCCTCGATCTCGGCGGACTCGATCCGCACCGAGCCGGGCGGCAGCAGGTCGGGCGCGACCCGCAGCAGCCGGCCGTCCAGGTCGGACGGGTCGGGCTTGAACCAGAAGTCCATGGCCTTCCCGCCGGCCAGCAGGTTGTTGTAGACGGCCGCCAGGTAGCACAGCTCCGCCGAGTGGTACATGCTCATCGAGTGGCTGCCCTTGAGCCGCTCGACCCCCAGCAGGTACGGCAGGCCGCTGGCGAGGGTGTTGAAGTAGACGGCGCCCTCGTCGTGGTCGAGGAAGAACGCGTTGTAGAAGGACTGGGCGTCGCGGGCCTCGTCGCGGAAGTCCTCCCGTCCGGTGATGCCGTGCAGGATGAGGTACGCGAGGATCGCCTGCTCCTGCTGCCACCAGGCCTTGCGGTCGTGCCAGGCGAAGCGGAAGTGCTCCTCGCCGTCCCGCTTGATCCGCTCGACCACGTCGTACCAGCCGCCGCGCTGGCGGTCGGCGCCGACGTCCGGCATGGTCTCGCCGATGGAGGCGGCCATCTCCAGGTACTCGGGCTTGGGGCGGAGGCTGTGCATCCGCATCAGGTTCCAGGCGATCTTCAGGTTGTGGCCGACGACCGCCCGGTTCTGCTGCCAGCCGTGGGTGGTGTCGTGCGACCAGTCCTGGTGGAACCGCTCCTGGACGAAGGGGCTGTTCTTCGGGTCGGGGAACCGCTCGACGATGGTGTCGAAGGTGTACTCCAGCATGTCGGCGTAACGTTTCTCGCCCGTCGCCAGGTACAGGTTGATCAGGTAGGCGGGGGCGTGGTCGCCGACCGAGTTCCAGTTCTTGCGGGCCCTGTTCGGGCCGAGGGACTCGTGGTGCGGGCTCAGCAGGATCGGGTCGATGTGCGAGAAGTACCCGCCGTGCTCCGGGTCCAGGTAGAACCGGTCGAACAGCCGGAGGGTGGCGTCGGCGTCGTTCCTGATCCGCGGGTCGCCGGTGATCCGGTACGTCTGGACCGGCCCGGCGAGCGCGTAGATCTGCTCGTACGCCGGCAGCGCGTCGTAGTCGTCGGAGAACTCCGAGGTGAACAGCTTCTTCTCGATGTCGCCGTCGATGGACAGCCCGTGGTACCAGTACACGACGTTCTCGTCGGTGTCGACGAACCGCATGTGCTCGCGCAGGTACTCGGTGCCGCGCTCGGCGACCTCCAGGTACTCGTCCTCACCGGTCAGCAGGAACGCCGACGCCATGCCGTACACCAGCCGGGAGATGGTGTCGGTCTCCTGGACGTGGCTGGCGGTCTTCTCCCCGCCGGCCGGATCTCGGTGCGGTACTGCCCGAAGTCGACGGGGCCGTCGCCGAACTGCGCCTTGCGGTAGAACGCGGCGATCTCCTTGATCTGCCGGACCCACCAGCCCGTCTCCTCGAAGCGGAAGTCGTCGCCCTGCCGGCCCACGAAGATCAGCCGCTTGGCCTCGAACCGCAGCCGCTCCTCGGTGGGGTAGAACACGCCGTACGCCAGGAGGAACGTGCCCTCCTGGAGCATGTCGTCGATGTGCCCCGAGGCGTCCTGGTACGGCTCGCCCAGGTTGTGCAGCAGCTCGGCGCTCGGGTCGCCGTCCAGGGATATCCGGAACTCCGTGCCGGCCTGGGTGACCACGCTCACCACCCGGGCGTCGCGGTCGAAGCCGGTGACACGGCCCGCGATGGTGTCGGAGAACGTGAAGTTCACGGTGTCGGAAGTGGTGGACATGGCCTTCACGCCCCTCGCAGCACGAGCTCGTCGATGATGGTCCTGGCGAACAGATGGCAGTGGTCGCCCGTCCGGGCGGTCACCAGGTCCCCGTCCACGACGACGTCCTGGTCCACGTAGTTGGCGCCCATGTTGCGTACGTCGCCGATGAGGTTGTTGTGGCAGACCACCTTGCGGCCGCGCACCACGTACGGGATCGACGCGGCCAGCCACATGCCGTGGCAGATGATCCCCTTGACCACGCCCGACCGGGCGAACGCCCGGCGCAGCAGGTCGGTGGCCGGCGCCAGCCGCTCGATGTCCTCGGTGTAGCGCAGCCGGTCCGCGACCATGCCGGACGGCACGATCAGCGCGCTGTACTCGCGCAGCCGCCGGTCGTCCAGGTCCTCCAGGCTGCGGGTCACGGTCAGCGGCGCACGGTACTCGTGGCCGGTGAAGGTGATGGACTTGTTGCCCCACAGCCGGGTGAGGAAGTCGACGCGGGCGCCCTCCTCGGCGAACCGGCGCTGGTAGTAGGCGATCTCGGGCTCGTAGAAGTCGCTCTCCGTGAGGATCGCGATCCTCCGGCCGGTGAGCACACCGTCGCGCGACGGTGTCTCAGCTGTGCCGGCCATGGGTCCCCCCTTCGGTTGTTCCCTCGGTGGTCCGCAGGTCGATGAGGAACGGCTTGTCGTCGCTGAGCATCCGCTTGACCGCGTACGCCACCTGCTCGTGGTCGTCGACCCGCAGCGCCTCGACGCCGAACCCCTCGGCGAGCCGGGTGAAGCCGAGGTCGGGGTGGGACAGGTCGAACGGCGTCGGGTGGGCGTGCTCGGGGATGTCCCGTTCCCGCCAGTACTGCTCGATGTTGAGGTCGAGCAGCTTGTAGCTGCGGTTGTTGCAGATCACGAACTTGGCGCCGATGTCGTGCCGGACGGCCGTGTACAGCGCCTGGAACGTGTACATCGACCCGCCGTCGCCGGTGAAGCCGATCACCGTCTTGTCGGGGTGCGCGAGCTTGATGCCCAGCGCCCCGGGAATGCCCACGCCCAGCGACCCGCCGCGCGTGGAGAACCAGTGCCCCGGCAGCCGCCCCGGCAGGTACGCGTTCAGCGGCCCGGCCGCCGTCAGCGCCTCGTCGAAGACCATCAGGTCTTCCGGGGCCTGCCCGGCCAGCTCCCGGAGGAAGTGGTGCAGCAGCGAACCGTCGTCCCGCGGTCCGGCCGGCTGCTCGCGGCGGCGCGACTCCAGCCGCCCCGACGCCAGCGCCCGGTCCTCGGCCGACAGCCGGCCGTCCAGCTCGGAGGCGAGCGCGGCGAGGGTGGCCTTGGGGTCGGCGACCAGCCCGAGGGTGACCGGGTGGTTCTTGGCGATCTCGTACCCGTCGAGATCGATGTGGACGATCTTGGCGTCCTGCCGGAACGGGTTGTCCAGCACCGGGAAGACCTCGCCGAAGACATAGGTGCCGACGATCAGCACCGCGTCCGCGTCCTTCACCGCCGCCCGGCTGACCTCGCCGAACATATGGCCGAGCTGGCCCCGGTAGAGCGGGTGCCGGGCGTCCAGGTTCACCTCGGAGAAGTCCATGCCCCACACGTCGGCGCCCAGTTGCTCGGCCACCCGCACCAGCTCCGCCTGCCCGCCGGACGCCGAGACGCCGTCGCCCACGATGACGACCGGTTTCTCGGCGCCGGCCAGCAGCCGTGCCGCCTGCTCCACCAGGGAGGGCACCGGCAGCGCCCGGGTCTCCAGGAACGTGCTCGGGACGACCGGCTCGGTGTTGACCGCGTCCAGGACGTCCATCGGAAGGGAGACGAAGACGGGGCCGCGCGGCGGGGTCATCGCGATCTTCATGGCCCGCCGCAGCACCCGCAGCACCGAGTGCGGGTCGGTGACCCGGGTCGCGTACTTGGTGACGGGCTCCGCCATGGCGACCAGGTCGGCCGCCATCTGCGCGTCCATCGCGTCGTACTTCACCCCGGCCTCGCCGGCGATCACCAGGAGCGGTGAGTGTCCCCGCTTGGCCTGGTAGAGCATGCCGATCGCGTTGCCGAGGCCGACGCCGCTGTGCAGCTGGAGCAGCGCCGGGCGGCCGGTGGCCCGGGCGTACCCGTCGGCGATGCCGGCGGCGACCGTCTCCTGCAGGGTCAGGATGTACTGGAGGCCGTCGTAGTCCTCCAGCGCGTCCAGGAATCCCTGCTCGACCGTTCCTGGATTGCCGAACATATAGGGAATTCCATCGGCGAGGAATTGCTCGATGATCGCCGCTTTGCCCTGCCTGGCCATGTCTTCCTTCTCTCGTCGGTCAACCGTTGAATTACCAGCCGAAGCGGCGCAGCCCGTCCTCGAGGACCTCGACGATCTTTTCGCCGGTGAGGTACGAGTCCGGCGTCGAACGCCCGGTGATGAACGGGTAGTCCACGATCACCGACGTTTCCTTGCCGAAATTGCCGTGATAGCGGCCGTCCGGGCCGGTGGCGTCACGCAGGATGTACTCCAGCGGATACGGCGGCGGCCCCATGACGAAATCGGTGCCGAGGAAACCGGTCCCGTCCTTGTAGTCGTACTCCTTGCAGTGCCCGGTGACGTGCTTGCCCCAGATGATCGACTTGCGGTCCTCCCAGTCGCGGGCGAACGCGAGCGGGGCGACGCCGTAGCACTCGGCGGCGATCGGCTTGTCGGCGCGCAGGAAGGACAGGATGAGCTGGTGCACCCGCTCGTTGTTGGCCAGGTCCACGATCGGGCCCGAGCCGCCGACGATCAGCAGCGCGTCGTACTCCTCCAGCTCCTGGGCGACCAGGTCCACGGCGCGGTGGTAGGCCTCCAGCTTGCGCAGGTAGTCCTCGTCCGCGGTGTAGGGGCGCTCCGGCACCCAGCCGGAGATGTCGATCGGGTCGGCCATGCGGTCCGACTCGTCGATCTGCCGGGTGAGCTTCGCGACCTCCTCGGACGTCACCGACTTGCCCAGCGGCGGGTCGATGTACGTGGGGTCCATGCTCGGCGGGAGCGCGTGCGGCTGCCTGCCGGTCGGGGTGGCGAACACGACCTCGTAACCGCGCTGGTCGAAGTGGTGCAGCGGCCCGACGAGCTCCTCGCCCCAGTAGCCGTACTCCGACAGAATCACGAGGATCTTCTTGGCGTTCCTTCTGGCCACGCCTGCTCCTTCGGTAATCGGTGGGGTGGATCAGCGGCGCGTCACCGGCCCGTCAGCGGGCCTCGGGGCCGATGATCCAGTTCTCCTTCACGGCGAGGGAGAACACGTACTTCGGGTCGGCCACCTCGTCGCGGGCGGCCGCCACCTGGCCGGTGAAGTGCGGCGAGCGCAGCGCCTCCTTCAGGGCGTCGACGTCGTCGAACCAGAGCTGCTCGACGCTGTCGAAGCCGGCCTCGCCGAAGACGTAGGCGCCGTCCACGGTGTGCGCGTGCAGGTAGCGGCGCAGGCCGGGCGTGGCGCCGACGACGGAGGCGTAGCCGCCGAGGGTCTGCTTGCGGTACTCCTCCAGGCCGAGGCCCGGCCGGCGCTTCATCAGGACGGTGAGCTTCACCCAGTCCTGGCCCTTGGCGAGCGCGGGCCCGGGGATGACCTCGTACGCCGTGGTGTCGACGACGATCGTCTGCCAGAACGCGGCCCAGTTGGGCTCGTCGAGGCGGGCGCCCTGGAGGAACTCCTCCGTCTGGAGCGACGCGAGCTGCTCCTCGCCGTTGGCCAGCCAGATCTCGGCGATGCCCTGGTGGGGCAGGGCCGGCGTGCCGAGGTCGGCACCGGTCTCGACGCGGGTGTCGACCAGGTACTTGCGGATCTGCGGAATCTTCGCGGCGTACTTCACGGCGTGGACGTCCACCCAGTAGTCCTGGAACTCCTGGGCGGTCATTCCCGGCTTGGGCGCCGCCAGAATGAACTGATGAATCATGGGGAAGTCTCCTTTTCGGCCCCGCGCGGCATCGCGCATGGAAATGCCACATTTCCGGGACGGTGCTACGCCATCATTGGCGGCCGTCCGGGCACGCGGCAAAGAACCTCCGCCGACTTCCTGAACTGAGGTTCGGTCAGTCGGCTTTGAGTTCCGGTGGATGGAGGAAGTAATGCGCGGCGGACGCCGCCTGCGCGCCCTCGTGGACCGCCGCGGCGACTTGGTGGGAATGCAGGGAGGTGACGTCCCCGGCCGCGTACACCCCGGGCACGGAGGTCTTCTGCTCGGAGTCGACCGTGATGTATCCGGCGTCGTTGAGCGTCACGCCCAGGGAGCGGGCGAGCGCGGTCTCGGGGGTCGCGCCCTGGATGGAGAACAGGGCGTCCAGCCCGAGGCGGCGTCCGCCCCGGGTGAGGACGGCGCGCAGCCGGCCGTCCGCCCCCTCGACCTCCTCGATCCGGTCGTGGACCACCTCGATCCCGGCGCCGGCGAGCCTGCGGCGAAACGTCTCGCTGATGTCGTCGCGACGGCTGTTGGTCAGCAGCCGCACCCGGTCGGTCAGCGCGTGCAGCTGCATCGCCTCGCCGGCGGCGTCGGTGTGGCCGACGACGAGGATGTCGCGGCCCCGGTTCTCGTACCCGTCGCAGGTGATGCACCAGAACATCGACCGCCCCACGTACGACCGCCAGTCGGGGAAGTGCGGGAAGTGGTCCAGCACCCCGGTCGCCAGCAGCACCGTGCGGGCCCGCCACCGGTGGCCCTGGGAGCGGAGCGTGAACCCGCCGGCCGCGTCCCCCTCGACGGCGGTGACCAGGTGGTGGACGAGGCGCGTGTTGTCGTACCGGGCGAGCTGCTCGACGGCCAGCCTGCGCAGGTCGACGGTGGCGATGCCGCCGGGGAAGCCCAGGTAGTTGTGGTTGACCTGGTGGTGGGTGGAGCGGCCGTGACCGGTGTCGAACACCAGCACCCGCCGGTTGTAGCGCGCCAGGTAGATCGCCGCCGACAGCCCCGCGGGCCCGCCGCCCACCACGGCGGCGTCGACCCGGTCCGGCCCGGCCGGGGACACGTCCACGCCGCTCACCGGGCCGGGCGGCGGCGGCCCGCCAGGCGGCGCACCGCGGCCATCGGGATGGAGAGCCACTCGGGCCGGTTGTGGGCCTCGTACACCGCTTCGTACACCGCCTTGTCCGCCTCGAAGGCCCGCAGCAGCACCGGCTGGCTGCGCGGGTCCGTACCGCCGGCGGCCGTGTAACCCGCGCAGAACGCGCCCCGGTTGTGCACCGCCCACGCTGAGGCCCGGCGGGCGAGCCGGGTGCCGTGCACGTTCTGCGGCGACTGCTCGCCCGGCGGTACGCCGAGCACGTCGGCCAGCGCGTGGTGCGCGGCGTAGTCGAAGGACCGCAGCATGGAGGCGATGTCCCGCAGCGCGGGCTGGAGCCGCCGCCGCTCCGCCTCCGGCTGCCCCGGCTCCCCCTCGAAGTCGATCACGACCCAGCCGTCCCGCCCGCGCAGCGTCTGGCCCAGGTGCAGGTCGCCGTGGACGCGCTGGACCAGCAGCGGGGTGTTGCCGCGCTTGGCGACCTCGCCGAGGTCCTGGTGCACCGCCCGCAACTGCCGGGCGAACGGCAGCAGGGCCGGCACCTGGTCCACCGCCGCCTCCAGCCGCCGCGTCAGGGCGTCCACGAGCCCGTCGACCTGCTCCGGCCCGAGCACCCGGGTCTCCAGCTGCTCGGCGAGCGCCGCGTGCACCCGGGCGGTGGCCCGCCCGAGGGCGTGCGCCTCCTCGGCGAAGCCGCCCAGCGGGGCGACGCTCTCGCACTCGCCGACCACACAGGCGCGGGCCTCCTCGACGGCGACCGCCCAGCCGTCGCCCCGGTTGGGCACGAACTCCTGGAGGACGGCGAGCGTGATCCCGCCGCCGGGCGCCGACGGGGACGTCCGCACCCAGCCGAGCGGCGCCGCGCTCGGCACGTCACCGGCGCGCCGCAGGGCGGCCAGCATCTCCACCTCGGCGTTGGGTCCGGGCACCACGTGCCGCAGCACCTTGAGCATCATCCGGCCGCCGAACGCGATGGACGTGTTGGACTGCTCGGCGGTGAGCACCGACGCCGGCAGCCCGGCGGGGATGTCCGCGCCGGGAACCCGGTGGAACTCCACCGGACCCGCCGCGCCTGCCGCCCCGCCGCCGTCCCCCGGGCCCGGGTCACCGGCGGCGATCAGGCCGAGCAGCCGCCCCATCAGCTCGGGGTCGCCGGTCGCCTCGTACAGCAGCGTCCCGCCGCTCGGCCCGATGACCGCGTCGGTGAGCCCCACCGGCACGGCCGGGCTCTCGCCGACCAGGAGCTGGTACCACTCGTCGTGCTCCGTGCGCACCACGACCAGCAACAGCCGCGGGCCGTCGGCGCACAGGGTCTCGACGAGGACGGGCTCCACGTCGGGAGCGGCCCGGTCCTTGCCGCCGAACCAGCGCTGCCGGGCCAGCCAGCCGGGCAGCAGGCGGTGCAGATCGGCGGCGATCCGCCCGGTCTCGGTCACGTCCGGGGACACGGTCATGCGGCGGACACCTTCGCGCTACGGGGGACGGAGGACTCCGGCGCGGGACCGCGGTCCGCCCGGGACAGCATGGTGATCGCGTGCGCGAGGGACACCATGGTCATGTGGTGGTGCCAGCCCCGGAAGGAACGCCCCTCGAAGTCGCGCAGCCCGAGCCGGTCGCTCACCTCCGCCTGGTCGCGCTCCACGCGCCGGGCGAGCATCGCGGTGCGGTACACCGTGCCGAGGCGGGGCCGGGACAGGTTGGACAGCCAGTACTCGCTGGGCGTGCGCCGCCCCGGCTTGCCCCACGCCCCGAGGAGGACCAGCTCCTGCCGGCCGTCGCGGCCGCCGCCGGGGGAGCGCAGCCGCACGCGGGTGGAGCCGACGGACGTGGCGCGGACGGCCCCGGTGCGGTGGTCGAGCCACTCGACGGGCATCCGGTTGCGGCTGAGCGCCCCGGTCAGGCCGCCGTCCGGGTCGGCCGCGGAGAGGGGGGCCGGGGACCGGTCGGCGGGCCGTAACGGCTCGACGAGCGTGTGCGACTTGGCCGGATCCACCCGTACCACGAACGGGACCTGGCGGTCCATCAGCTCGGCGCACAGCGGGAACGGGGCCGTGTCGCGCAGGTCCATCACCACGGGACGGGCGGGCATGTTCCACTCCTCGGTCATCCGGACGACCGAGCCGATCGCGCACTGTTCCGGCGGGCACGACCCGACGTGCTCCGGAATGGAGGCGCGGCGGCGCATCTCGGGCTCGTCGGTCCAGCACTCGGGCAGCGCCAGCCACCAGTCGACAGGTGTGCTGAGCTGGTCGGACGCGAGCCACAGCCCCATGCCCTGCTGGCAGTTGACGATCCGGCCCAGTTGCGCCACGAACTGCCGCTCGACGCCGACGGAGTGCTGACCCACCTTGGTGATCACCAGTGGCCGCACCACCCAGGCGCGCGGCTCGGTGCGCAGGTGGAGGTGACGGGCCATTTCCCGCCGCACGGGAACGCAGTCCCACGGCGACTTCGTAATGAATTGGTACAGGCTCTGTTCGACACCGCCGCCCGCGTGGCCGGCGAGGGCCCTCATCGTCTTCTTGCCGTCCACCGAGAGAAGGCCCCGCACATACAGTTCGCCCCAGCGGCGTTGGTCGCTCCGGGGAATGGAAGCGAGTGTCCGCGTGAGGAACTCGGCGAATATCGCGGGGGAATGATCCTCGGGCATATTCAGGTCTTCCACGACCGTTACCCAGCTCTCTCCACAGAAGTCTACGTTTGTCCCGAGCAAATCGGCCAGCCGGTTTTTTCCGGTAATTCAAGGAGCGTGGCGGCGAACCGGTACGCGCACCCGCACTCCATGAATCCGCCCTCCGCATTCCGGAGCGCGAACCCCGGAACGCGGTACAGCGGGAACCCGGGAAACACCGGTCCGGGCCCCTCTGCCAAAAGCGCCGGTCCGGAAGCGGACACCGGGGCCGGCCGGCACGCGGACGCGCCGTCGTGGCACGCGCGTGTCACCGGCCCCGGGTCCGGCCCCGCCGCCCCGGGGGACGTGGGCGACGGGGGTGAGGACGGGGGCGGGGGATGGGGGGCCCGCCCGCGTCGGTCATCGGTGTGCCCGGCCCGGGCACACCCCCGGCCACCGCCTAGCGGCTGCGCTCGAGCTGCCGGTCGGCGCTGAGCCGGGAGAACAGCGGCGCCCAGTCGGTCGGCGTCTCGCCCAGCTCGTTGTACATCTCGAAGGTGCGGCCCGCGGCGGCCGGCGAGCCCAGCGCCTGGACACACGCCTCGGCCACCGCCGTGCGCGACACCCAGCCGTCGCCCCGGTCGCCCTGTTCCAGCCGCACCCGGTTGCCCGCGAAGCCCTCGTCCGTCAGCCAGCTGGGGCGTACGACGGTGTACGGGAGCCCCGACTCGCGCACGGCGTCCTCACCGCGCAGCCGCCAGTCCAGCAGCCTGCCGTACGCGTTCATGGGGTGCTCGCGCCGCGTCACGAAGATCTGGCTGACCAGCACGAAGTGCGGCCGTTCGCCGTGCTCGGTGGCCGCGGCCAGCACGTTGCGCACGCCGTCGTACATGGTCGTCTCGGGGCTGTCGGGCCCGGAGTCGGCCGTGCCCGGCTCGACGCTGAACACCACACCGGCGCAGCCGCGCAGCGCGGTGGCCAGCGAGTCGGCGTACCGCACGTCGGCGCGGTGCTCCTCCACTCCGAGCGGCAGCCGGCCGCGTTCGGGATGCCGGCTCACCACCCGTACCCGGGTGCCTTCTTGGAGCAGGCGGCGGGTCACCAGACTGCCCAGCCGGCCCGCGCCTCCGATTACCGCAATGGGACTCCGCATGGTCCCCTCCAGGAGTGATCCGCCGCCGCTACACCCAGTTGAGGATGTCGTCGGCGCTCTTGAGTTCCGTTTCCGCGGGCACCCCGGTCATCGCGGGCACCCTGAGCCGCGGGTAGACGCTCACCCCGCAGAACCGTGACCCCGGCCAGAGCATGGCGCCGTCGCCGATGGCCGAGAATCGTTCGAGCCGTGCCGGCCGGGTCCGCTCCGAGCAGACCTCGGCCATGGGGCCTATGTAGGAGTCCTCGATCTCGGCGTACGCGCCGACGACGGCGGACTCACCGACGGCCGACCGGACCACGCTGGCGCCCTCGCGGACCTCGGCCCCGTCGCCGATGTCCGCGTGGTCGAGCCGTACGCCGGGTCCGATCTCCACCTCACGGCCGATCCTGACGCCCGGTCCGACCACCACCGAGCCCTCGTCGATCTTCTGGGCGAGGGTGGTGCCGGTGACGTCGTCCTTCGTCCGCAGGCTGCTCTCATGGATCCAGCAGCGCGGTGAGGCGACGTCGGGGAGCCGCATCAGCCGGTTCATCTGCTCGTACGCGCCGTCGAGCACGAGCCCCAGGGTGTGCAGGTAGTCCGGTACGTTGCCCAGGTCGCCGAGCCGCCCGATGGAGTGGGCCGCCACCGGCAGGCCGCGGGCCGCGAGCCACGGCAACAAATCCTGGCCCCAGTCGAGCCGCTGGTAGCTCTGCCGGAACAGTTCCGGTTCCCGGGCGAGCAGCCGCAGCCGGGCGCAGTCCACCAGGTACATCCCCGCGTTGGTGGGGAGGGTGACCCCCGCGTCCACCGTGGTGCGCGG
The DNA here is from genome assembly GCF_056432045.1 of Streptomyces sp. NPDC045701. Taxonomy (NCBI): domain Bacteria; kingdom Bacillati; phylum Actinomycetota; class Actinomycetes; order Kitasatosporales; family Streptomycetaceae; genus Streptomyces; species Streptomyces sp. NPDC045701. Next base: position 200,250 of record NZ_JBWKJV010000009.1, read on the forward strand.
GAACAGCTCCCCGAGCCGGGTCCGGTCGGGCTTCTCGACGAAGCCCTGGACCAGGCCCTCGTCGTCGGTGCGCATCACCCCGTACTTGCCCGCGATCTCGTCCGCCGTGCGCCGCACGGCGGCCACGGTCACCAGCGCGCCGCGCTCGGCGTGCGTCGCCTCCATCGCCCCCAGGTCGAAGTCGAAGAGGGAGTCGACGGGGAGCACCAGGGCGCGGCCCTGGAGGTCCCACTGCTCGAGGTTGTGCAGGGTGGCGCCGGCCGACCCGACGTTGTACCGGTCGAAGCGCGAGCGGGAGTAGGTGACGTCGACGCCGTAGCGCTCGCCGTGGCCGAGCAGGAGCTTGATCTGGGTACGGTTCTCCAGGCCGTGGGTCACCACGTAGAAGCGGCGGATGCCCTGCTCGCGGCAGGCGTCGACCACCCACTCCACCAGGCGGCGCCCGGCGAACGGGATCAGTGCCTTGCTGCGGATGTGGTCCGGGGACTTGAGCGTGATGGGCTTGGCCCGCTCGCCCCGGCCGCCGGCGAGGAGTATGCCGACCGTTTCCCGGTTCCTGTCCGTACTCATCCAGCGCCCCCCTCGAATCGGGCGAATCAGCGACGCCCGGGATTCACACCGCGGAAATCCGACGTTCCCGTCGGCCGCCCGGCCGACCGTCCGCTCTCTACCAGTCGTCGTCGGGCTGCTCGGTCTTCACCGTCGCCTGCACGATGGCGGAATTCGATCCTCCGAAGAAGCCGGCGACGCCCTGTCCGCCCAGGCCCGAGATCAGTGCCAATGCCACCGCGAGGAACACGGGTATGGAGATTGACTTCTGTTGCATTTTCCCTCCCCTGGCTGAAAGGCCCCTCGGCCTCTCGCCACGAGAAATATGCCGTACGACAGCGCCCCAATGGTCGGTTGAGTAGCATCATGATCACGCAATGCGAGAATCGGAAGGAGAGGCAAATGTGCACAAATTCGGACTTAGCCCCGCATTCGAACGTCGCCAAGCTGTGCGCTCGTGGTCTCGAGGTCTACCGCCGTGCCCTGCTGCAGGGTCCGGTTTCCGAGGAAGTGCCGGACTGTCTCCTCCGGTTGGGGCTGATGCGGCCATTGGCCGAAACCCCCACACTGCTGGCAGCCGTCCCTCCCGACATAGCGGACCGCGAGCTGACCCGGCCCATAGAACGCGAGCTGCTGGCCCACCAGCACACCATCGCCGCCATCCGTGACTCGATCTCGGCGGCCGAGACGGTGTACCGCTCCACCCGGTCGGCCGGCGCCGGCCCGGTACGCCTCCTCCAGGGAGCCGAAGTCATCCAGGCCGCCCTGCACCAGGCCGCCGAGGCCTGCCGCGAGGAACTCCTGACCTGCCAGCCGGGCGGCGGACGCGCCCCGGAGAACCTCGCCAGATCCCTCTCCCGCGTCCTCGCCATGCACCGGCGCGGCGTCAAACAGCGCACCATCTACCAGCACACGGTGCGCGCCCACGGCCCCACGCTCGCCTACATCGAGCGGGCCACCGCGTCGGGCGCCCAGTTCCGCACCATCAACGAGGTCTTCGACCGCCTGATCATCTACGACCGCACCACGGCCTTCATCCCGGACCCGCGGCACGAACTGAGAACCGCCGCCCTGGCCATCGACCACCCGGCGATCGTCCACTACCTGGCCAAGGTGTTCGACCACACCTGGGAGCGCGCCGAGGCGGTCAGCATCACCCAGGAGTACGCCCGCCCCCCGCTCATGACCGACGAGACCCGTCGCGCCGTGCTGCGTCTGATGGTGGAGGGCTACACCGACGCGGCGATCGCCGGCCGGCTGGGCGTGAGCGCCCGTACCGTCTCCACCCACATCAAGAAGGCCTCCGACCTCCTGGGCGGCCGCAGCCGCGCCCACCTGGCCTACCTCCTGGCCCAGTCCGACCTCCTCGACACGAGCCCCGGCTGACCCCCCACACCCGCACGAGGAGCAGGCCCCCCGCCCCCGCCGATGTGCCCCGCACATCCCCCCACCGGCCCGGCCCTCTCCCGGGCGTCCCGAACGGCACGCGACCCGGCCCGAGGACGACGACGGCCACACGTACCGCCCGCACCCGGGCGGCGGCCGCCCCGGACACGACGGCCCTCACGGCGTCCCCCGCCCGTCTCCGCCGGCCCCCCGAGCCACACACCGGGCTCCCCCAACCTCCCGTTCCCGCCCCCGCGCGCTGCCCGACGTCGTATACGGTCTGACCCTCACCCCGAGCCGAAGACCGCGCATCGCGGTCCCTGGAGATGTCATGAGCCTGCTGGCGGTACTCGACGAAGCGGTGGCCACGCTCAAGGCCCCGTTGGAGGAGGCCGACCGGGCGCAGGGCTGGACCGACGATCTCCGCCGAGAGGTACAGGAGGAAATCTCGGTCACCCGCTCGGTGCTGCGCCGCCACGGGACGGTCATGGTGCGGCACCTGCGTCCCCGCTTCGACGAGTGGCTGGACCACGAAGGCGTACGGCCCGGCCACCTCCGGCACGTCGTCGACGACGTACAGCGCCTGCTGGTGGAGACCCGAACCGCAATGTGACGTCCGCGCCGAACGGCACACGCCTCCACCTGCCTCTGCCGGCCGACAGCACGCTGGTGGCGGCCGCCCCGGCCCCTCGACCCCCGACGCCCGCTCCCGCCCGCTTCGCCGACCGGGCCCCGAGCCACGCCCGAGCTTCCGCGACGGCCACACGCCGGCCGCCCTCGCCCCCGGTTCGGCGCCCACTGCCCCGCCCGGCGCCCGGATGCGCCCCCTTCACCAGTGCGGCCGGCCCCCGTCGCACGCTCCTCCTTGCCCGCGGCTCAGGGCAGCAGGTCTGCCTGCTCGCCCTCGCGGCCCACCTGTCCGGCTGCGCCGGCACCGCGGTCCACGGCGGCCTCTGGACCGAATGGCGGGCCGCCGAACCTGCCGGTGGCGACGTCGACAGGCACGGCCTGCTCGCTACAACGAAGGGCGGAGACCTCCCCAACCCTCACTGCTGACGGCTGCACCGTTCGCCCCCCCTGCCAGGGCGCGCGGAGATCGCTTGCCCCCTCGGCGGCGGCGCCGCCTTCAAGTCGTCGGGGCGGCTGCTGAGCTGTCACGGACGGTTCCCCACAGCGTGGGGATGGGCGCTGATTGCGACGGAGGCGTCACTCGCGGCGGAATAGTCTCCTGCACGCTTCGCTGCACGCCTCTGTTCGGCGAGGGCGGCGCAGATGTCGCAGCCTTCCGCGGGGCGGGGTGCTACCAGGGGGAGGGGAAGGGGGACGCCCGGATCCATCCAACTTCTCGGGTCGGTCATGACGCGGAGCTCGGGAGTGTGGACGCGCCAAGGGGCGGCCGCCTGCCGACATCGGTCGTGATCTCCGCCCAGACCCGCTTGCCGGCGGGATGCGGCTCGACGCCGAAACGATCGGTCAGGACATGGACGATGAACAAACCTCGTCCTCGTTCGTCCTCCACATGGGGCAGCCTTGGGGAGGGCGACGTGCCGGTGGCGTCCTGGACCTCGATCCGCAGCACGCCGTCGTCGAGAGAGGCGGTGACCGAGACAGGCCCGGGTCCTGCGTGGGTCACGGCGTTACCGAGCAGCTCCGCTGCCACCAACTCGGCATCATGCAGCGCTTCGGCGTGGACAGTACTGCCCCAACTGCTCCTCATCTTGTCCGCGAGTCGCTGGCGTGCGGCGGCGGCAGCCGCCGGAGTGGCCGGTAGTGACAGGTCCAGACAGTGCGCTTCCATGAGCGGCCTCCTGATCGAGCGTGGTGACTTCACGAAACCGGAGCGCACAGTTGTCAGCGATCGCGGATGCCGCTGGTGCATGGCTTATGCACGTCCTGCATTGCCACCAAGTCCCGCTGCCTGAAGCTCGTTTGGTGGGGCAAAATCGGCAACGGCGGAAGGAGCCCTGGCACGGATGGGCCGATGTACAGAGGGAAGCAAGGCGGATCGGTGCGGTGATTCGCCAAGCTCGTGTCTCGCGGGGCCGCTCGGAGGCTGACGTCGCTCAGGCCCTCGGCTACCACCAGTCGAAGGTCAGCCGCCTGGAAAGTGGGCGTGGAACCGGGGACGTACGCCTGCTTCGCGAGATCGCGCGGGCGCTCGACATTCCTCCTGGTCGTCTCGGACTGGCTGCCACGCCTGAGGTACGGCGCACAGAGCCCTGCGCGGAGACAGTGCGCCGCCGGTCCATCCTGGCGACAGGCGTCGCCGCACTCACGGCTCCTGCACCACCCTCGGGAACCCGGCAGGCACTGATCGCGTCGCTCCTTCCCGGACCACCGCCGGATCCACCACGTCGCATCCCGGCGCTCGGAGAACTCCGTGACCGCGTCACCGCGGTGCGCCGGCTCTTCTGCACCTGTGATTACGCGGGAGTGGCGCGCACCCTGCCAGGTCTTGTCAGCGCTCTCCGGCAAGCAGTCGGAGAGTCCCCGGGCTCGGCGGAGCTGTCCGCGCTTCTTGCCACGGCCTACCAGACCGCGGTGAGTCTGTTTCTCAAGCAGGGCGATCAGGGCAATGCCTGGCTCGCGGTCGGCCGCGCCATCGCCGAGGCGGAACGCTCCGGCGATCCGGTGGTCCTCGCCTCCAGCGTCAGGGTTCACGCACACGTGCTGGCCCGTGAGAGGCACGCGGACCAGGCGATCACCCTCGTCCGGCACACCAGCGGCCGGCTTGCCGGTGCCTACGACCAGCGCTCCCCACGTCATCTCGCGGCGCTCGGGCTGCTGCTCCTGCGGGGGGTGACCGCTGCCAGTAGCGGCGGCGACAGGGAAGCCACCCAGGAACTTCTCCTGGAGGCCAAAGAGGTGGCCCGGTACGTCGCCCTCGACCGCCCGGACGAGTGGGCGAATTTCAGTCCCCTCGCCGTGGCTCTGCACGAGGTGAGCGCCGCAGTCGCCCTCAGCGACCCGGGCGTGGCACTGCGGGCCGCCCGCCCTCTCATGCGTCGCCACATCCCCGTGCCCGAGCGTCGCGCCGCGCTGTGGGTCGAGACGGCGCGCGCGTACACCCAGCAGGACCGACTCGCCGAGGGCTACCAAGCACTCCGCGTCGCGGAGAGCTGTGCCGCTCAGGACATCCGTCGCCCGGCCGTCCGGGAACCGGTCGCACACATGGCGGCCCGTGACCACCGTCGTAAGCTTCCTCAGCTGCACGACTTCAGTCGTCGTCTCGGAGTACCCGCATGAATGATCAGCCGAAGAAGCCCTTCCTGTACGTCGTGGTCTGCGCGGCGGGCATCGCCGGTGACGCCGGCAAGCTGGTGACCGCCGCACAGGCGCGGAACTGGGACGTCGGCGTCGTCGCAACGCCCCAGGGCCTCGGCTTCCTCGACGTCGCGGCGATCGAGTCCCGGACGGGCTACCCGATTCGTTCCGCATGGCGCGTTCCCGGAGATCCACGCCCCCTGCCGCCCGCCGATGCCATCGCCGTCGCGCCGGCCACGTTCAACACCATCAACAAGTGGGCTGCCGGAATCTCGGACACCCTAGCCTTGGGCATCCTGTGCGAGGCGTACGGCGCCGGCATTCCGACAGCGGTCCTGCCCTACGTGAACGCCGCCCAGGCCGCTTACCCGGCTTATCGCCAGAGCTTGGAGCGCCTACGCGAGATGGACGTCCTGGTGGGGGAGTACGAACCCCATAAGCCGAAGTCAGGCGGGGGCGCTGATCGCTTCCGCTGGGAGTCGGCGCTGGAGCTGCTGGAGCCGAAGGTGAGCTAGTCACTTCCGGGGCGATGCGAGGATCCCGTCACGCCTCGACCACAGCCCCGACACACGCCCGTTCCGGGCGGCACACGCCTGCACATACGCGAAGACCCCGGCCTCAGCGTTTCCGCTGATGACGGGGTCTTTGGACACCACCTCGTGCAGGGTTGACCCGGCAGGATTCGACCCTGCGCACACGGCTGCGGAGGCCGCTTCGTCCGTCGGCGTAAGGCCTGGCCGAGGTCGTGTTATGCCTGCCCAGAACTCATCCGGTCCACAGGTGGTCCACGGCGTCCGTCCGAGTCTTGCCCGTCCAAAGGAGGCGTCGCAGATCGTCCTCCTCTGCCGTATGACAGTGGGTAGCCTCGCGGCATGACGACCTGGACGACGTTGGCACACCTCCACCACTTCGAGCCCTGTAAAGACTACGAAGCGGTCCTGGACGCTTTGGTTGCCCTGTACAACAGCACCGAGGCACTTCGGTGTTGGAAGTCTGAAGCGGTGCCGGTCGGCGAGATTGACCGCTTCCAGATAATGGATGACCTCGACGACCACGACGGTACGCATCGCGTCGAGAGGCTTCGTGCCACACTCAGTGACGGTGGCTCCGTACCGCCGGTCGTGCTGGTCCACGGGCTCACCCCCGATCGGGGTAACTACTTCCTCCTCGACGGGTGCCACCGTTTCAATGCTGCACGCAAGGAGGGTGTGGCGAACCTCTATGCCTGGGTTGCGCACATCGGCTGCTGTGGCGGACCCTCGCCGGACATGGACGCCACGAGTTCGTCCGCGATGTAAGCGGCCGGCCGGCCCAGACGACGCACACCATCACTGGGGCGTCGATGCCGTCCGTCTGGTCCAGAACCTCGGTCAGTTGGCCAGTGCACCGTGCAAGCGGGCCGGCCTGGTGGGAGAGCGTGGTCGACACCCGCCGGTGCCCGCCGTCGGTACTGGCTACAGCGGACGCGAGGCCAGGGCAGCTCTCGAAGCAGTGTGGTGCCCCGCGCAAGAGATCCCAGGTGAACCGGTGGGCCGCAGGCGGCTAGCTGAGTTATCGTCAAGTGGGCCGCAGTGGTGAACACTTCAGCGCATAGGCGGCTTCGTTCAATAGTGCTAGTGTCCTGCGCCGGGAATTCGATTAAGATATGAGGCCAGGCGTTCGAGGATCTCGTCGGCGCTCTTCGTCCATGTGAAGGGGCGGGGGTTC